>JABSQE010000069.1 GCA_013214245.1 Hyphomicrobiaceae bacterium | reverse complement strand
CTCCTCAGCTTCCGTTTTTCTCGACTGCTTTACCTTTACCCCTGCTGCTTTGAGAGCTGTTGCGGCCATATGTAATGCTATGCCTCCACCGACAGCTCCTGCAGCGGCCAAACCAATTTCATTAGCACTGGATTCCACCCCAAATTGTGTCAGATCAGTTGCGCGATTGTAGAATGAACCTTGATCCCAAAACCCATCTTCTGAGCAGCCAATACAGCCGTGACCAGATTGTATCGGGAAACTGACGCCATCGTTCCAACGAACAGTAGAGCAGGCGTTGTAGGTTGTAGGCCCTTTACAACCGACTTTATAAAGACAATAACCTTTTCTAGCGTTCTCATCATCCCAAGCTTCGACAAACTGGCCTGCATCAAAATGTGGACGACGGTAGCATTTATCGTGAATTCGTTGGCCGTAAAACATTTTTGGACGCCCTTGGCGATCAAGTTCGGGCATTCGGTCAAAAGTGAGTATATACGTAATCACTCCAGTCATAACTTCCGCTATTGGAGGACAGCCTGGAACCTTAATGATAGGCTTATCTCTGATCACTTCATGTACAGGCGTGGCTTGTGTTGGATTAGGTGCCGCTGCTTGTACGCAGCCGTAGGAGGCGCAAGAACCCCATGAAATTACCGCTCTCGAATCTTTAGCAGCATGACGTAATTTCTCAATGAAGGGTTTTCCACCGCTTATGCAAAACATCCCTTCGTCTTTCAACGGCACATTGCCTTCAACTGCGAGTATATAATTACCTTTGTATTTTTGTATGGTGTCTGCCATTGCGGCCTCAGCAGCATGACCAGCGGAAGCCATTAAGGTATCGTCATAATCAAGTGAAATCATAGAGAGCACTACATCCTTAGCCAGTGGATGTGCGGAACGTATAAAACTTTCAGAACAACAGGTACATTCAAGTCCGTGCAACCAGATTACCGGTATGCGGGGTTTTGTCTCCATGGCATGCGCAATCTTAGATGCATAGCCAGGGCCCAGCCCCAATGCACTAGCGGTTAGGGTGCAATACTTAATAAAACTTCGTCGAGTTATCTTCTGTTTGCGTATGACGTCATAAAATGTTTCGTTCCGCGACAATGCAAGCTCCTTAACATCAACTATTTATTAACCAGAAGTAGCAATTTTCAAGGGAATTATCAACCTTATGCATTTCTTGCATATTTGCACTATATAAGTCAAAAATCGTTCTTGTGTTAATTAATTTCGTGTCGCAGCTATATAAAACTCACTTAAGTTTCTTTTTGGCTTTTTTTGAAGTTCTAGATGTTATAATTCTAAAGTAATAGTATGTATTTTATATAATTATTAAATATTTAAATAATCTCTTCTTGTTCTAAATCACAACTAAAACATTCTGACATATGGAATTTACAAGATGCAGTAGTTATCACTAATTCATTTTATTTGTACTGGCTTGAGCAAGATGTAGCATTACTATTATAGCACTTTAACATTGACTTAATATTTAAATCGATAGAGAGACCTTAATGACGTTAATTATTTGTAGTAATTGTTTTGGCTCAACAGGATTAGCTCACGAGTTAATAGATAATTGAATCATCTATTAATGATATTTTTTGTGGACATTTACTGCAGCATCGCGTATTGTATAAAAGTTAAAAGGTTTTTTTAACATGTTAAAAATTTATAACAATTAATTTTAGGCTATTAATTGTAATGTCATAAACTTAAAGTTTGCATGTTGGTACATTGTATGCGGTCTCATCTGTATACAGTATTTACAATACTTAGATTTTTCGAAGTTTATATTTATTACAGATAACAAAATACGAGTAACATTTGGGGTGTAGCCAAGCGGTAAGGCAGCGGTTTTTGGTACCGCCATGCGCAGGTTCGAATCCTGCCACCCCAGCCAATTTTCACTTTCCAAAAATTCATAGACTTTAATAAATATTCCCCTATATATTGTTTTATAAGGCTTTTCGATTGATTGAAATGTTATGTGATCAAATAAAATCAGCCAAGATTTTTTCAATTTCGTAAGGAGTAATACCGTCCTCAACAGAGAATACGGTTTTTGCTTTTTCTCTATCTTCAACAATATTGCCTCTGGCAATTCCGTGCAGTTCAAACAAATCAAATAAGTCTGGCTTTTTAAGATCAGCCATTGCTTGACCAATTAACACCATACCTTTTTGGTTTCCTTCTATATTATTGTACCAGTAAGGATTTCTGGTTAGGGCAAGATCGGTCCATATAAATTTTCGTTCTTGTAAATCTAAAATAACAGGGATTGCGATTTTACTGTCTGCTGCAATATCAATTTTGTTCATTACAGTTCTTGGCTCAAAAACTTCACCGGAATTTGGATGTTTTCTCATCATTCAACCGCCGTAACATTCCGGAAAATTACAATATGACTGGGATGTATAGGAGTTCAAAGACATAACGATATACCTTGCGTTGTGTTCTAATGCAGATGGAATATCTATATCAATGAACTCGCATGCCCCATTGGGCGCAGATGTAATATCACCGCTATGATACGAGCGGAATTTTTCAGATTTGAGGTTGGTATAAGATATATGCTCCTGATATCCCCAATTCTCATCATAAATAACAGCCGATAAATCAACGTCCACACGACCTGTTTCAACATCATCAACGATGCCCTCTTTCCACCAGAGGAAGAAACGGATTGTGTCTCCTTCCGGTATATCCAAGCGTGACCCTCTGGCTAAGCTTTTTAAGCTCTTGCTTGCTGCCCTTTGAGCCAGAGGAATTGTGTAGTCTTTCAAGGCTGGGTCAATGTAAACATCGCCTAAAGGTTCAAGCTCTCCAAATCTTTTGATTAACGCACCTTTTATTAGCTCTACAACTTTTATGCAGATTTCACTGTTAAAAGGCTCAACCTCATTCGGAATTGCATACGTTTTAGCAACTTCACCCTTCGGAAAAAAGACACGAAGTTCACTTTGTATATCTCTATCTTTGAAATGCGCTAAAATTTGCAACAAAACATTTGTAGAAACCTGATCGATAACAGTTTCAAACTTTTTCAGAATAGTTTGGCTATCGTCTGATGACCTCAAAAAATGATCTAAGCGTCTTGCAAACTCCCCCGGCCTTTTTTCAAGATGATCCGCAGCTTTTGAAAACTCGCCGTTTTCAAGATATTTTTCTAACGTTCTGTTAAATGTCTCATATGGCTTGTCATTTCGTATGATATCAAATGCTTCACAGGTTTTAGGATAACGATGTTTGTACTCTGATGGAAGCAGTCTTTCACCAAGCCTGATCCAACGTTTTTTATGACGTAACATATCTTCTGTTGGCGCGTTACAATGTTCCAACAAACCCAACAAAAATCTTCTTTCCGAACGTTTGAAGCTTTTGAATTTTGTGTTGCTCGACAAGCTGACATCACCCTCTGATAATGCTGTAGCAAGTCTCAGTACATCTGTTGCTGTTTTAATATAACTGCTAACGATTTCCGTTGCTTCTTCGGTGTGTTTCAAAAGCAAGCCTGAGATATAAGCAAGGTTTTCTTTATGCGAGATGTAATCAGGTAGAAACCGTTTTAGATCATTGAAATAATTTTCAACGAACCATGACAGATCAGCTTTGTCGTCTTCGGATAAAGAGGCTTTTGCAGACAATAAATCTGTGAAAACATCTTAAAACTCTTCATTTTTCCCAAGATCAATAATTTGTATCGATGTTTCTTCCGATAGCTTTGGTCTTCGCTTCTTCACAAAATCAGGCATTATTCTGATACCTATCCAGTCGCCCAAATAATGAAGCGTGTTGATATCAAAGAGTGTTTCTTTCGGTAGCTCTTCAACCTGTTTTGGAAAGTTTGGATACATTGGACGGAATTTAACGTTTGCTCCAACCATTGTTTTTAAATCTGAAATAAACTGCTTATAAAAAACTGAAAGCTGATCTTTATCCAGGGTACTTAAACGTTCAGCCAGTGCCTCTGATATGGAGTATCCCAAAGGTTCTATATTTTTGATCAGTGCAAAAATATACTGAGGCTCTAGTTTACTGTTTCCAGCATCTATGATGAGTTTGTTTTTACGTTTTAGGAAGATTGTGTTTTTCATTCAAAAATTAAAGAGGAAATTGGTGACCCTAAATAGCCCCTCGCGCATAGCCTACGGCTACCGCCTTAGGGGTCCTGGCAAGCTGTAGAAGGAAGGATCACCATAGCCTCAAACTCCATTTTAGTTGTTATTCCGTTTCATAGTCAATTAATTACCTTAATTCGTGATGTTTATTTGCCACAACGCATCACTCACCTGTTCCAAAGCGATATTACATGGAACAAATTTCTTGATTACTCCGATATTCGTTTTTGTATGCTGGCTTGGGGCAAGCATTGTAAACTTTCCTTCACCCGCCAAAGCCATTGGCAGTAAAAGCTGGTCTGCTAAATGCACACCAACGGCGGCCTTACTAGCCAAATAATCATTTGCTTCATCACAAGCTTGTTGCGCGACTTTCTCAGATTTAACGCCTAGCCTTCCAAAACTAACAACTGTTTCTGTGACGTTTTCGTGTTCAAGCTTCAAAAAGACAACATTGCCTGAGCTTGCGCTTTTTTTAATCTGGCGAATATGAAGGCTCTCTTCTGACCAGCCCATTACATTACCAACAACCTTTAGCTCACGTTGAGGAATATCAACGGATAGATTGGCAAAGAGTGCTTCTGCTGAGAGGCTTTTCTTTTTACCACGCTTTACCATTTCAATCGGTTTTAGCTTTTTAACAGGCTGAATTTCAAACTCGACTTTACCGCCACCAGCCGGATAAAAGCCGTGACTGTGCAAGCTGGCTTTAATCTCTATCCCCATTTTCTTGAGTATCGGCAAAAAGCTATGCTGTAAAAAATCAAATGTCGGCGCATGTACATTATGCGTTCCACCTTCTAGCAAGACCTTTGAAGGAGTATCGCCCAACATCAAAGCAGGTATAACGGTTTGCGCTACAAGACTGGTACTTCCAGCAGTTCCAATGGGGAAATGATATTCACCACTTTTTACTTCACTTGGAATAAAGAAAAGCTCCTGCGAACCAAGTTCTGCACCATTAGTTTTAGCATTGCAGATTTCAGCAGCGGCTTTAACGCACGTTAAATGCTGGCGCATTAATCCCGGCTTCTTACGTCCTGAACGGATGTTCTTAATTTTAAATGGTCTGCCTGTAATCATGGACAGGGAAAGCGAAGAGCGTAGAACTTGTCCGCCGCCTTCACCTTCAGAACCATCAATTATTACTGCTTCAAT
>JABSQE010000068.1 GCA_013214245.1 Hyphomicrobiaceae bacterium | reverse complement strand
CTGGTGAAAATGGTAAATGAGAATGGTGTTCTCTTGAAATCGTTTGGCGACGATATTTATGACTCCTTAGCTGAAGCTGCCACTGAGGTAATGGAAGAAGTGCGCGATTATGATAATTTCTCCAAAAGAGTGCATGATCACTTCTACAAGGGTTTAAGAGAGATTGGAAGCTGGCAGAACATTGCGGAAATTGCATTCTCTAATCAACGCAATCGAATTATGAATCTTCAACAGCCATTGTAAAGAATGGAACTTCGACTTTTGCTTAATTTATTCTTAATGTTTATTTAAAATAAAGAGTACCAAGTATCTTGTTAGATTAAGTGAAAGAAATAATTCTACTTAACGTTTTACTAATAATTTTCTAAATCAGCACATCGTAACTTAAATAGTATAGATTTTTACTTGTTATGTAACTTAACACACGCAGTTTCCAGATGTGGAGTATACTAGGTGCTGAAATAATTATTCTGCGAGTGTATGGAACAGCTTCGTGAGGTTTTTATCTGTAATGCTGCGCAATACAATATTAATGGTTTTGTCGATGTTTGAATTGCGCAAGGTTCATGCGCGAAGTAATCCTGGTTCCTTAGATAAGAATGATCAATTTGTTTTATTTATTAGATGGTTTGCCTGGTCTACAATTGCTTTAATGGCTACTTATCTACTAAGCTGTTATCTTTCTTATTGGAGAGGCTGGCCAACAGCATTGAGTTTGTTTCGAGATACTGAAGCAGATACTCTAGTGTTTGTTCAGGGAGCTCTATATATCGTTGCTGTTATTATTGCTACTATTTTTGTTATTAGGACATCCGATAAGTGTACGCTGCAATCGGACAGCGCGGTCCTTAATGATATTTCGAGTTTTATAACAAGAGCTGCATTTTGGTCTGTTTTGTTCGTAGGTTGTGTTGACGGTGTCATATCCTTTTTACGTGTTGAAGGTTTTTTAGAATTTTTTGTAGGCATTGACGTCACTAAAGCTTTGGCGCGACCGTACAATCGTGCATTATACGTTCACGTACCATTATGTATTTTTGGAATATGCGTTGCCTTAAGGCGTAAGGATATTGATTTTATTTGGCTAACCTTACTTGTGGTTTCCGCTGAACTTCTTATAGTAATTACTCGATTTGTATTCTCTTATGAGCAAGCTTTTATGGGAGATCTTGTGCGTTTTTGGTATGCTGCGCTTTTTCTATTCTCGTCAGCTTATACACTTCGTACAGATCAACATGTGAGGGTGGATGTGGTTTATTCCACATTATCACAATGCAGTCGTAACAAGGTGGATGCAATAGGTGCGGTCTTGATTGGCATGTTATTTTGCTGGACAATTCTGTTGTTGGGCATGTGGACTAAGTCGTCAATTTTAATTGCGCCGATTTTAGGCTTTGAAGTTTCCCAGTCTAGTTTTGGAATGTATGTTAAGTATATGATGGCTGGTTTTTTACTAATTTTTGCCATAAGTATGATGTTACAGTTCGCAAGTGCTTTGCTAGAGAATGTCGCAGAGTATCGAAAAAGGTATCAAGTGTGAGACTACGTTTTCGACAATGAATAAGCTATATAGATAGCTAGCTTAAAGTTTAATTGTAAAGTGAACGGCATATAATATGGAACTCCTCTTTCTAGCGGTCCTAATTGGATTGATGGCGGCTGTCTTAATATCCGGTTATCCGGTAGCGTTTGCACTGCCAGGTTCCGCCATTCTTTCGATACTTTTTGCAGCAGCTTGTGGCTATGTTACGACTGGAAATACTGACCATTACTTTGTTCATGGTGGTCCAACCGAATGGTTGAGCTCTGGGGTTACAAATCTTCGTGGGGTTTATTGGGGAGTAGAACGTGACACGCTTATAGCCATCCCTCTTTTTATTTTTATGGGGATGATGCTACAGCGTTCTAAGATAGCAGAGGATCTGCTGGTTGCAATGGCGCAGTTGTTCGGCTCAATGCCAGGAGGATTGGGCAT
>JABSQE010000067.1 GCA_013214245.1 Hyphomicrobiaceae bacterium | reverse complement strand
CGGTGAGTCTGGAGCAAATCATCGGCAGATCTTGAGATTTGATAATTACGCTATTGACCTTGAACGTTTTGAGCGAAAACAATCAACACATATATGGAAGCCGCAAGAGCGCTATTTTTATGAACTATTAGAAGTGGATGAAACTGCACAAGGACATGGTGGCAGATATCATCGAGGTCATTTTGTTGCTGAATTTCATGAACGCTTATCAAGTGTGCTTTACCCGTTTCTTTTTGTGCTCATAGCTCTTGCTTATGTTGGACAAGCGCAATCGACAAGACAAAATCGCAACAAGCTAACAGTTATGGTATCCATAATTGCAGTAGCTTTTCGTGCTGGCGGTTTGGTTTTAAATAATACAGTCGCGCTCGAACCCATTTTTATACCATTGATGTATTTGCTTCCTATTACTGGAATTTCTATGTCACTATGGCTAATGGTTATTAATTCTCGTCCAAGGCCTGGCCTTTCAATGTTTGATCGAGTTGAGATTTTATTTGAAGATATGCGAGGTTGTATTAAGCCCTTGTTAAAACGTGTTTTTCGCTTCGGTAAAATTAATCATCGGGTAGATAAATAGGGTGTTGTATCTGTGTAATGATAATCAAGTTTTATATATTACGGAAATTCTGCTTGATGGTTTTCATAACGTTCTTGATATGCGCTGGCTTGATATTTATGATAGACTTCATAGAACTATTACGGGTGTCGGGAAAAAGGGGCAGCGTTAATTTAATCGTGATCACTCGGCTCGCACTCTTACGTATGCCTGCCTACACGGAAATTCTTTTTAATTTTGCAGTGCTTATTGGAAGTATTGCTTCGTTAGTTCTGCTTGCCCGCAGAGGTGAATTATCTGTAATGCGTGCAGGGGGTATCAGCGCTTGGGGCTTTTTGGCGCCGTGCTTACTTGCTGCTGCTACTCTAGGCGTTTTGTCGACAGCCGTATACAATCCGTTAGCAGCTAACTCTCGTGCACTTGCTGAGGAACAGTATGCTGCTGCTTTTGGAAAATCATCGAATTTTCTCAAGCAGACTAACGGTTTGCCTTGGTTGCGCCAGGATAGCGTTGATGGTCCGTCCATAATTGCGTCAAAAGCCGTGACAGAGGGAGGTTTGCGTCTCCTTAAAGTGAGCGTATTCCAATATAATGAGTCCAATAAGTTTATGGAATCAATTAATGCTAAAAGCGCGCGCCTTTTTGATGGATATTGGCTATTGGAAGATGGATTAATTATGCGACCGGGCAATCCACCAGTTGCGTTCGAAACTTATGCTGTAGGTAGTTATTTATCTCCTGCTAGAGTTCGCGATGCACTGGGTACAATTATTTCACTTTCATTTTGGGAGCTTCCAAGGCTGATTAAGGTGGTTGAGCAAGCAGGCTTACCCGCAACAGCGTATCATGTCCAATATCAGCTTCTGCTTGCTCGTCCGCTTTTGCTTGTCACTATGGTACTTTTAGCAGCGACTGTGTCGTTAAAATCATTTCGATTAGGTGGAATTCAAACTATAATAACTGCGGGCTTAATTGGGGGAATCAGTTTTTTTCTGTTAGCAGAGATTTCACGTCAGATGGGTTCAGCAGGTCTTCTTACCCCTTGGATAGCTGTGTGGGTGCCCATTTTATCTACTAGTTTTGTCGCCTTAGCAATTCTGCTCCATCAAGAGGATGGTTGATTTTATGTCCGAAGTGCAAATTGCAAGCATGGCTTGTGCCCGAAAAAAAAAAGCTTTTCGTATTCTCAATGCGATTGATAAGATGCAGTTGGCAATTTTTGTGTTACTGCTTTTAATATATATCGTAACAGAAGGTTTTCTAAATGATCTACGCGCTAAAAGTTTCTCTAATTTCAATGGAAATAAATCATTTGGGGTATCTTCAGCCATAGATCCTGCCCAGCCATTATATCTGCAGGGTGACGAACTCATTTATGATTCACGTAGAGAGAAAGTTACCGCCCGTGGTAATGTCGAAATTACATTTAATAACTACATACTAACGGCTGACCAGATTGTTTATGATCAGTCCGCAAATACACTTTCAGCATCAGGCAATGTTGTTCTTCGTGATCCTAAAGGCGATATCACTCGAACAGAGCGTATTACCTTGACGGATGATTTTCGTGATGGATTTATCCAATCGTTAAGTATAATAGGAAGAGACCAATCTCGTATAACAGCGAGACGAGCCGTGCGGAGAGACGGTAGGGTGACGGAGTTCGAACTTGGTAAGTTTACTCCTTGTGTGCATGATCCAGGAAAGCCGCCACTTTGGTGTATTACAGCAGATAGAATTATCCATGATGCTGATGCTGCTACTATAACTTACCTCGATACAACGTTTGATATTATGGGTGTGCCTGTAGTTTATCTTCCTTTTTTTCAACATCCAGATCCATCTGTTAAGCGACGTTCAGGATTTTTGCTTCCACGCTTTTCGAGCTCTGAAGATTTAGGTTTTACACTAGAAACTCCGTATTATTTTGCATTTTCCCGAAGTTATGATTTGACATTTAACCCATTATATACCGCGCGCCAAGGAATGCTTTGGAGGGGAGTATGGCGTCATAAATTGGCATTTGGTAATATTCGAGGTCAGTATTATATCAAATTTGCTGGAATAGACCAATCTTATGAAGATTTGCCCAACAATGATTCCAATTTGGATGGCTGGCGCGGTAGCTTTGAAACTCGAAGTGAGTTTTCTTTATCTTCCTGGTGGAATTTTGGATGGGACGTTACTATTGAAAGCGACGATACATTTCGCCGCTTTTACAAGATGGATAACATTCTTCAAACAGATCGAGTAAATTCCATTCATTTTACTGGGCTAAGTGATCGCAACTTTTTTCAGGTCAAAGGGTATCACTTTGGCGGCCTTTTGTTGTCGGATAGTGATGCTTCTGAAAGCCGTGTTCATCCAACAGTAGATTGGAATTATATAGTTGGAGCTCCTGTTTTTGGTGGTGAATTGAGTTGGACAGTTAATGCGCTTAGTATGTCTAGAAATCTTGCTTTCAACGATATCAATGGTCAGTATTTCAATACTGATACATCTTCACAGCGCTTAATCGGCAGCATGCGATGGCGTCGTCGCTTTATAGATCCTTTCGGTATAACATATACACCCTCCGTAAATTTGCGTGGTGGCATTCTTAACTATAAGAACGCAGTAGACCCAACATCAAATACACTTATTGATCAAGAAACTGTTACCCGTGGCGTTATGAGTGCTAGTCTGTTGGCGTCTTATCCCTGGCTAGCACATAGTCAATCGACGTCCCATGTCATTGAGCCAATTGGCCAAATAATAGGGCGAACAAGTGATGTAAGGCAAATTGATCTTCCAAACGAAGATGCTAGAAGCATTGTGTTTAACGATACTAATTTATTCGAGCTTAATAAAACTTCTGGTTTTGATCGCGTGGAAACTGGCACTAGAGTAAATTTAGGCCTTCAGTACACATTTCAATCTAACAGTGGCGGATATGCGCGCTTACTTGCCGGTCAAAGTTTTCATCTATCTGGTAAGAATATTTATGAATACAATACCGGAAATGAACCCTCGGTAAATGTAGAAAGCGCATCAAAAATATTGACTGAGAATAATGGCCTCGAAGATAGAACTTCAGATTATGTGTTAGGAGCATACCTTGCACCATCTCAAACATTTTCACTTATTGGTCAGGGGCGTTTTGACGATAAAGAACTTTCACTGCGCCGCGCCGATGTCACCGCACGATTTTTATATGGTCCGACTGCCATTACAAGTACCTATACCTACACAGCTAGTGATCCGTTGGACCTATCAGTTGAAGATCAGCAGGAATTACTTGGTACGGCTATACTGCAACTTGCTGATCACTGGAGATTTTTAGGTTCGTTACGTTATGATATAGATGAATCATCATTTCGTTCTCACGATATAGCTCTTCAATACTCCGATGATTGCTTCATTCTAACTACAAAATACACTGAAACAAATACTAACAATAAGGACATAATATCTGATCGAACCATCATGCTTTACTTTGCACTTAAACACTTAGGAGAGTTTAAATATAGGACAGATGCTCTAGATCATTTGTTAGTTGAAAACCAAGACCAATGAGAATGTTTATTTTTTCTCTAAGAATAAAATTTCGTCATATCACTGTGTGCTTAACTATATGATTAAGAAAACTTAGTCACAATCACTCTGCTGGCTTTAATTTATAAAAAATTAATGCTGAAATTTTCCGATATTTTCCAATGAGTTCACTAAATATATTGTATGAACAGTTGAGATCTTACTAACTAACTTTAGCTATTACGAAAAAGATCTGCTGATTTCTAACATCCCTATTTCTTATAAATTAAATCATAAATATCCAAAGATTATTTATCTAATTAGAATGTAAATTATTTTCAAAATTCATCCGATTATATACACACTAGTGTCACTATCTTTTTGCGCTTACTAAATTTGTCACATGTTATTTTGATAGCCTGTATTTGTAATGATTACCGATTTATGTTAAAATATTAACTAATTATTATAAAGTATGTCTGAGTTATAAATAATTATAGCATTATTATCACCATTTAAGTTAGCTATTAGTATTTTTTAATTAAAGATGTTTTTTATATAGCGTACAGCTTTGAGTCAGATTCTAACTTAGCTTTAAGCTGTCGGTACTGTAGAAAGTACTTTAGAAATTAGTTCTTGTTGAAATTTCTCTATTCGACCTGCATTGCAGCCAAGGTCAAACTTTCCATAACGTGATAAAGAGCGAATGTCTACTACTGATTTGTCATTAGTTTGTTTAACACGCACCACCACATCATCAATAAAACCAATAAAAGATGTACGGTCAATTGCCTCAATTTGCCAGTAGTCAAACTCTGTATTATCAACATTCATAACGCCTACCACAGACATATTCATATTTAATAATGTTAACTTCACAAGTTTCAGAATCTCTTCAGAAGAACGATTGAATTGTAAGGAGTTTATATTTTTATATGCTTCTCGCTGTTGAGCTGCTAAAATTTCACCCGGATAAGTCAGAGAATTCGTACCAGGCGGGCGGTTTTTATGTAGCATTACAAATTGTGGAGGATCAGAAAGATCAGTTGTTATATCGTTAATCGCAGGATAATTGGAAGAAATGTGCAGAATAATCAAAGGCCACATCAAAAGAACGACGGCAACAAGCATTCCCATTAATGCGTTTGATCCGCCAGGCTTCCCATGTTTCCATACCTTGGTTAGGGTAAAAATGCCCAGAAAAAAAACGAAACCTGCAGTGACAAAGGATAAGATAAACAGATTCAATGCTACTAGCGTATCCAAACCCATAGTGCGATGAAATATAATTGTTAATAGCGTTATACTAGCTGTGAACAAACCTAGATGCATAGTCCATACACCAGATCGGATTGGCTTCACCTTATTTCTCATGTCTACTCTTTTGCTTTACCCCAGCTTTTTGTCGTCACCGAAGTCATATGTTGGGCAGCATACTTGGCCGTGCTGTACAGGAGCGTCACAGGTTGGACACCATTTATAGCTGCCGACATTCAAATTATGCTTAATGGAAACACGATCATCGAATACGAAACATTCACCTTGCCAAAGACTCTCGCTTTCAGGAATGGTCTTTAAATAATTTAAAATACCACCTTTGAGGTGATACACCTCTTCAAAGCCCTGTTCTTTAAGGTAAGCAGTCCCTTTCTCGCAACGTATACCCCCAGTGCAAAACATTGCTACCCTACGATTCTTTAAAGGATTAAGGTTAGTTTTCACCCAACTAGGAAATTGCCGGAACGCTTCGGTTCTTGGATTAATTGAACCTTTGAAAGTGCCAATCTCCACTTCGTAGTCGTTACGTGTATCAATAGTTATTATGTCCGATTCTGAAATCAGTCTATTCCAGTCTTTTGGGTCTACATAAGTACCTACAACCTGGTTAGGATTTACAGTTGGTATAGCCATACGAACAATCTCAGTCTTAAGACGCACCTTTAATTTCTGGAATGGCGGTTCTAGAGCATAAGAAATAAAGTGGTTTATATCACTACAATCTGGTAATTGTTTGATGACATTTAACGCCGAGTTGATCGCATGATAAGAGCCAGCTATTGTACCATTAACGCCTTCAGGTGCCAACAAAAGTGTGCCTTTTATACCCACTGCACTAAAATCTTCCTTGAGATGGGAGCGTATCGCTTCCAATCTGTTAGGACTAAAGTTAGTAAATTTATAAAAAGCTGCAATAACAAAAGGTGCGTTGTTTGGCTCAATAATTTTAAGTGTAGGATCTTGTATCATCTGAATCTATATCGTGTTGGATGGGACAAAAAACTTTACTGACTCTCAGGCTAATTACTTTAGAATACTACATAAGGTAATTGAGTAATGACATAAAAGCAATCCACCACATTTTACTTGGCGAAAAGTATTTGATTATAAGCTAATATTAGTACTAAATTTTAGAAAATTTTTCTAAATGCAGCTAGAATTTGATTATAAGAAAGCAAGCTTATTCATAACAAACTTCGTTTATTTTTTATTTAAAGTAAATCTACATGACAATCTTTACTATAATTTCTTTATAAGATTTACAGTAAATTCAGAGTATTATATTCTCGAGACGCAATAAATAGGGAATGTGGATGAAAAAAATACGAAGGGTCTTTCAATTGATCTCTTAAAAAAGACTCTAGTGAAAAAGTTACGATGAAAATGCAGTTTATTTAAAGAAAGGTACTGGCATCTTTATCTAGTTCAGCTTAATTATAGATTTTTATATTCACGTAATTCCATATGGTACAAAGCGCTTTAGGTAATATCGTGCCGTTACCTTCATATCGTGAATTAAAACAATATATAATTTATTTTAAATTGGCATTACATTTTCATTAAGAACAAGTACATGGGATTTTAATCATAACGTTTTCTTTACTGATAAGCGCAACATTTTACTCGCAGTTTGTCTTTAGTAGATTCTAAAGGTAAATGCTTTACTATAAAACAGTATAATTTCGACATTTCAGGATTGCTCATTTCAGGATTGCTAATGTCGCGTAATTAATAAAGTATTCGCAGCATAGCCTATTTTGTTGTAAAGAACTTGTTATCGGATAATGTTCGGCAAAATATCGCGATGTAAATCTTTTACTAATGTAGTGTTTTTATGTTCGGTTATATAAAAGCGAGGTGATAGTTGTGATAAATTCTAAGCGGAGAGTCGCTGTTACAGCAACATTAACTTTGTTAGTAGCAGGAAATATTTTTACGGGTTGTGCTAATTACGGGCATAACAAAGCAGATACAGGTTTGGCTGTGGGTGCGGTTGCCGGTGGTTTGCTGGGCAGTGCTGTTGGCGGAGGTAATGGACGTATTGCAGCAGCTATAGCTGGGGCTGCTATTGGTGGAATTGTTGGCAGTGAAATTGGGCGTTCGTTAGATAGAGTTGATCGTAAATATGCGCAACGGGCAGCGCTTGATGCTCTTGAAAATGGGCGTTCAGGAGAGCCGACCGAGTGGCGTAATCCTGATAGCGGCCGGCACGGTACAATAACACCAAGTTACCCATATCTACGCAGAAAAAAAAATTGCCGCGACTACGTACACAAAATATATATAGATGGGCATCAGCAGGCTCTTAGAGGTACAGCCTGTCGAAATCTTGATGGAACGTGGAGTAATATCACTTAGATCTTCAGTATCTAATAAAATTCAACTGCCAGATGCCTTTTAAATAAGCCAGCTATTCACTGTTGTGTACTAGACTCCCTCCTAGATTGGGGGTGTACCATGTTCAATGGATCCGCCAATGTGTTTGAAGAACGTTTTCTGCAAGATTTTGTCTATTTGATTCATGCTTAAATTAGTCACACCTAAATCAGCTAAGCTGGTAGTCTTGTGCTCATGTATACCGCAGGGCACAATCCCGGAAAAATGTTCTAAGTTTGGTGTGACGTTCAAGCTTATTCCATGAAAACTAATCCAACGACGAATACGGATCCCAATGGCCGCAATTTTATCTTCACGTTTTGGTCCAAGGTCTGGCCGTCGAACCCAGATTCCAACTCGCTCCTGACGAGTTTCTCCATTTACTTTTAGTGCTGCAAGGGTCGTGATAAGCCAGTTTTCAAGTAATCCCACAAAAGCACGGACATCACCTGTACGGCGCTTTACGTCGAGCATTACATATACAACTCTTTGTCCCGGTCCATGGTATGTGAATTCACCACCCCGACCTGTTTTATAAACAGGAAAACGGTTTGGAGTGAGTAAATCTTCTGGTTTGGCACTTGTTCCAAAGGTGTAAATAGGCGGATGTTCTAAAAGCCATACTAACTCTGGTGCTTTACAAGCTGCTATGAGTGATACTTGCTTATCCATAGCTGTAATAGCCGTCTCGTAAAAAACAGGTTTTTTAGAGACTGCCCAGACGACTTTACATTTCTCGTGTGCAACTGGATCATATAACTTTCTGCTGCGACTTTTATATGGTGATAAGCTGGTCATTCAATAATCCG
>JABSQE010000066.1 GCA_013214245.1 Hyphomicrobiaceae bacterium | reverse complement strand
TGCACTCACGCCTAGCGAACGCACTCTCATTCCTACCGGGTTATCAATTGAGCTACCTAATGGCTTCGAGGCACAAATACGACCCCGCTCTGGGCTGGCACTTCGATATGGGGTTACAGTTTTGAATTCACCAGGGACTGTAGATTCTGACTATCGTGGTGAAATCAAGATTGTTCTAGTCAACTTAGGTGATCAAATATTTAAAGTTAAGAGGGGACAACGTGTAGCTCAACTTATAGTAGCACCAATTGTGGCAATGGCAACCGAAGTTGTAACGGAGCTAAGTGTTACATCACGCGGCACGAATGGTTTTGGCTCGACCGGCTGATAATTTCCCGTTAATTGGGTTCATAGCAGTATCTAAGCTGCAGCTTTAAACGTGTCAGTGACAAAATCTTAATGATCACTAAATACAGAGGTTAAGATTAATACTCACCTGTTCGGTAAAAACTTGAGTGTTGTAAGTATAATGTATCGCTAAAAGTGATAAGTGATCAAAACTAGCAAACAGCTATTTGCTTATGGGGTAAAGGATTTTAACTTTTAAAGCTTAGTAGTACCACTTATTATCCTGAAGAAAATAATACAGTACGCTGAGGTGACTTCGCTATAATGTCATTTACGTTGTTCAGACATTACTGCTAAACTTTACTCTCACGTTCTATCACCTACTACTGTTTAAATACAGCCTAAAGTAGGCTCTCTGCATTATCAAAACTGATTTTTAAGCGTAGGCGTTAAAATTCGCCGACATCAACATTGTGTTAATAAACATTAAGCCTCAATTTGTTACCAAAATATAAGTTTATTATGTGTTCATAAACACTTGTTAGGCGGTAGATATCATTAATTGCAACTCGCTCGTCAATTTGGTGTATAGTCTTGTTAATGTGACCGAACTCAACAACCGGACAACACGCTTGAATAAATCGCGCGTCGGATGTACCGCCACTAGTTGATAACTCTGGGACGCACCCTGTCACTTGTTTTACAGCATCTTTTGTGGCATTTACGAGAGAACCTGGTTTGGTTAAAAAAGCCTCGGCGGTACTGGAGAACGTAAGATTTATATTGGCACCAATTTCTTCAGATTCTTTATGGCACAAATCAGCAAGACAATTTTCAATAGAATTGCGAGACCAGTTGTTATTATAGCGAACATTGAAGGTCATCTCTGCTTCTGAGGGTATCACATTAGAGACCTTGTTGGAGGTCGAGATCACTGTTATTTCTAAATTAGAAGGCTCAAATGAATCATTGCCGGTATCTAACTCGATGTTTGCTATTCGATCAGCTATACGCATGAGCTTCGGTATTGGATTATCGGCATACTGGGGATAGGCTACATGGCCTTGAGCACCAAGGACGGTTAAATATGCTGTTAGGCTACCGCGTCGTCCTATTTTAACGGTGTCTCCCAAATGGTTGGCGCACGTGGGTTCACCAACAATGCAGCCATCTAAAGATTCCTCATGGCTGTGTAACCAGTCCAACATCTTAGCTGTACCATTAATGGCCGGACCTTCTTCATCTCCTGTAATAAGCAGTGAAATCGAGCCAGGCAATTTTCCCTTAGCATTTAGGGTGCGCGCAGCAGCCGCAATAAAGCAGGCGATTCCACCTTTCATGTCTGCCGCTCCTCTGCCATATAGGTAGCCGTTATTTATCTCAGCCGCGAAAGGTGGATACGACCAATTTTGCTCATTTCCTGGTGGCACAACATCCGTGTGGCCTGCGAAGCACAGATTAGGTCCATGATTGCCGAAGCGTGCATATAGATTTTCAACTTTCTGAGTACCCTGCTCCCCGAAAGTTATTCTATTTACATCGAATTTGTGTTGCTTTAGTACTTCCTCAAGAAACGTGAGAGCACCACCTTCAAAAGGAGTAATCGAAGGGCAGCGTATTAAAGCTTGCGCTATATGCACAGGATCATAAATGTTCATTTTATCTTGCCAAATATCCCGTATGTTTCATAAACAATATCATTAAATTGGTCGAAACTACTTTATTATTCATTCAGATCAACGATATAAATAACTAGTCCACATTAATGCAGCAAAAAATTCCCATTATTAGTGGTTCAGCTTTACGCCTTCTATCTTGCAAGGTTTTAAGTTAAATAAACTAAATGATCTTGTGATTTAAAATGAAAGTTTTGCATGCCTAACAATTATATTTAATATTTCATACAATAGTTATGGATTTTACGTAAAAAAAGTCAAAACAACCTCTCATTTGCTAACATTTGCCACATAACTTAGCGGCTAACATAATCATATTGTCTAATAGATACTCTGAAAAGTTATTTGCAGATTTTATCAGGCTCTTAGGCTTGAGATTGTTAGAATTGCTGTCACTTATTTAGTCAAAGACTCAATGTTTTGAAGCCGTAATAGCTTCACAGGAATACTACATGTAGAGCAATTTTGATCTAGAGAATTGGAAGTGAGGTAAAATATACTTGGCTTGTTATCCAAGTCTCCTAAACGCAATCAACTTAAAGATATTATTGTGGACTAAAGCTGTTGCAGCAAGACAGACAATTATTCAAAATAGGTAAGAAATTTATTTTGTAGACGTAGATGTCGTAATCGATTCAAGGAAAGTGGAGTAATCCATTTGACATCCTTGGTCAAACAATCATACCACTTTATGAAAGGTTACTGAGAGGTAGTTATGTCTAAACTGGATGACGTTCAGGAACGTACTGAATGGGTTGAAGCTGTGAGCTCGGTAATTGCTTTTGAGGGTTCCGGTATGGCTGACGACTTGCTTGAAGAAGCCGTGTCAGCAGCTAGGCGTTCCGGTGCAAGAGTTCCGTTTGCTGCAAATTCAGCTTATTTAAATACAATCTCACCAGAACAAGAGCCCGAGCATCCGGGCGACCTCGATTTGGAAAGTCGCATTCGTTCTGTTATTCGCTGGAATGCAGCTGCTATTGTTCTTAAAGCGAATAAAAAAAGTTCAGAGCTAGGTGGCCACATTGCTTCATTTCAATCAGCAGCCATGCTTTACGACACAGGTTTTGAGCATTTTTGGCATGCCCCTACTGAAAGTCATGGTGGCGACCTGATCTTTTATCAGGGTCATTCTTCTCCAGGGATTTATGCGAGGGCTTTTGTCGAAGGTCGGCTTGATGAGCAACAACTGCTAAACTTTCGTCAAGAGGTCGACGGTGAAGGACTTTCATCGTACCCGCATCCTTGGTTGATGTCCAGTTTTTGGCAATTTCCTACTGTTTCTATGGGGCTTGGTCCCATAATGTCTATATATTTAGCTCGCTTTCTAAAATACCTTCATCACCGTGGTCTCGCTGATACTCAAAAACGAAAAATTTGGGTATTTTGTGGTGATGGTGAAATGGATGAACCTGAAAGTCTTGGTGCTATCTCACTTGCTGGACGTGAGAGGCTTGATAACTTAATATTCGTTATTAATTGCAACCTGCAGCGTCTTGACGGTCCTGTTCGCGGGAATGGCAAGATTGTGCAAGAGTTGGAAGGCAACTTTCGTGGAGCAGGTTGGAATGTTATTAAGGTTCTTTGGGGTAGTGGTTGGGATGAGCTGCTCGCGTGTGATCATACAGGGCGCCTTCGTCAGCTCATGGAAGAATGTGTTGACGGCGAATACCAGGACTTTAGGTCTAAAGATGGTGCGTATGTACGTGAAAAATTCTTTGGGCGCTATCCGGAAACTGCAGCCATGGTTGCTGGATGGTCAGACGAGCAAATATGGGCTTTGACACGCGGGGGACATGACGCTCGTAAGGTTTTTGCAGCGTACAAATCTGCAGTTGCGCACACTGGGCAACCTTCGCTGATTCTGGCCAAGACAGTTAAAGGATTTGGTATGGGCGAAGCCGGTGAAGGGCAGATGATATCTCACCAAGCTAAAAAGATGGATGAAAGTGCCTTGCAGCAGTTTCGCGATCGCTTCAATATTCCTGTAACTGATGCTCAGATTCGTGAGTTGCAGTTTATGAAGCTTAAGCCTGGATCTGCAGAGGAAAAATATCTTCATGATAGGCGCGCAGCCTTAGGCGGATACCTACCTCAAAGGAGAACTAAGGCAAATGAAGCTCTTAACATTCCGCCTTTAGAAACGTTTAGAGCGCAGCTAGAGTCGTCTGGAGAGCGTCAGATTTCATCAACAATGACTTTTGTGCGTATCCTCAATTCTCTTCTGCGTGATAAATCGCTTGGTAATCGCATTGTGCCGATTGTTCCTGACGAAAGTCGAACTTTCGGTATGGAAGGTATGTTTCGTCAGTACGGCATTTACAGTCAGGTCGGCCAGCTCTACCAACCTCAAGATGCTGATCAATTAATGTATTATAAGGAAGATAAGAATGGTCAAATGCTTCAGGAAGGCATTAATGAGGCTGGAGCAATGTCGTCTTGGATTGCAGCTGCGACAAGCTATTCAACATCAAATGTAATAATGATTCCTTTTTACATTTTTTATTCAATGTTTGGTTTTCAACGTATCCATGATCTGGCTTGGGCAGCAGGGGATTCTCGGGCTCGTGGTTTTCTTATTGGTGCTACAGCAGGACGTACAACATTAAACGGCGAGGGTCTTCAACACGAAGATGGCCATAGTCACTTATTTGCTTCTACCATCCCGAACTGTGTATCCTATGATCCAACCTTTGGATATGAAGTAGCTGTAATTGTGCGTGATGGTCTTCGCCGTATGGTTAGCAATCAGGAAGATGTTTTCTATTACATCACTGTGATGAATGAGAATTATCAACACCCGGGCATGCCAGATGGCTCTGAAGAAGGAATTATAAGGGGTATATATCGATTGCGTACTGCGAGCTGTGGAACGAGTAAGAATACAGTTAACCTTTTAGGTAGTGGCGCTATCCTTAACGAAGTTATCGCTGGTGCAGAACTTTTAGAACAAGACTTTGGCGTAAGCTCAGATATATACTCAGTGACCAGCTTTAATGAACTTGCTCGTGAGGCAGCTTCTGTAGCGCGATGGAATTTGTTAAATCCAGAAAAGCCTTCACGAGTTCCTTATGTTACTCAAGTTCTTGCGAAAGGATGTTGTGGTCCGGTGATAGCATCTACGGATTATATTAAACTTATTCCTGAGCAACTTCGTGCCTACATCAAGGGTAGTTACTATGTGCTCGGGACTGATGGTTTTGGGCGTTCTGATTATCGTAGTAAACTCCGGGCGCACTTTGAAGTTGATCGATATTTTGTAGCTCTCACTGCACTGAAAGCTTTGGCGAATGAAAATAAGATTCCGTTAAAAACCGTTAGTGAAGCTATGAAAAAATATAATATAGACTCAAACAAACTAAATCCTGCACACGCTTGACGATGTGTTTAAATCATCATTTCCGTCTCCCACTCTTGAAAAATAGAGGCTTACTAAATGCCCATAATTGAAGTAAAAGTGCCTGATATCGGTGATTTTACCGATGTGCCGGTTGTAGAGATTCTTGTATCTCCAGGTGATACAGTGCAGTCGGAAGATCCGCTGATATCCTTAGAAAGTGATAAAGCAACAATGGATGTTCCAGCACCACAAGCTGGCAAAGTTGCTGAGCTAATCGTCTCAGTTGGTGATAAAGTTAGTATGGGCAGTGCAGTCTTAAAACTTGACATCGAAGCTGG
>JABSQE010000065.1 GCA_013214245.1 Hyphomicrobiaceae bacterium | reverse complement strand
CCACGACAGCACTATTACCAAGCAGTTGTTTAATTGCTCGAAGAAGTACAGATTTTCCAGTACCGGGACGTCCTGTTATAAACAGGTGGTCACGTGCAGTGCTGCGGATAAAATCAATAGCTATTTTATATTCATTGGTTTGTGTTATGCCGTATGGCCATACAATCATATTTTTTAAAAATCACAATAAAAATTAATGTTAAACGCCGGGCATAAACTAGCTAATGAAATCTATAAATCCACTACAAAGCCTAAAGTAAGTAGTTATGTAGTAATACACTTATGATGAGCTTAGTTATCTAAAATATTAGCATATACCTAGTACATAATTTACATAGAATTACCGAAGAAACATGACAGTAATCACCTTAACAATAAATATGTAGTAGATATCTCAAATGTTACTATAGTAAAGATAAGCTACGCTTAGCTTCTACATAGCATTATTACTATACCAAAAAATTATGATCTTGTTATTGCAAATTACTTCCTTCAAATCTTTATCTAAGTTGGGTTAGGGTTGTTAAGAGAATTATCAGTAGTCGTCATATCTAATATTTGCTGTGTCTCAATCTCTATTTCTGTAAAACAATACACTTCGGCATCATGTTCTTAAACACCAATTCTTGTTGCCATAATCTGACGACTAAGTACCACTACTGGGAGCAGACCAAATCCAACGAGGACAAGTGACGGTGTAGCCGCCTGAGCCAACCTCTCATCTGAGGCTAACCTATAAGCCTGTGTCGCTAGGGTATCAAAATTGAATGGTCTTAGTAATAGTGTTGCCGGTAATTCTTTCATAACGTCAACGAAGACCATTAACGTCGCTGTAAGTAATCCACTGCGGATAAGCGGTAAGTGTATACGCCGTAACATAGCAAATTGTCCTGAACCGAGTGTCCGGGCAGCATTATCAATAGATCTTGGAATCTGCGATAAATTGGTTTCTAATGAGTTTAGGGAGACTGCGATAAATCGACTGGTATAAGCCATTACAAGAGCAGTAACAGATCCAGTTAGAAGCATACCTGTGGTTACGCCTAATATTTGACGCGAGCTAAGGTCTATAATATAATCTGCACTTGTAATAATGAACATCATACCAATAGCTATAACAGAGCCTGGAACAGCGTATCCTAAATGAGATAGTTCAACTGCAGCACCACTAAGCCAGCCTGGAGCCAGTCGCGACGCATACACAATTATCAATGCGAACAAGGTCGCTACACAAGAAGTAGTACCACTTAGGCTGAGAGAGTTCATAGTTAATAATACATAACTTTTTGATAGAATGTTATGACCATCAATAATATGAAGGCTAATTAAAGAAGAAATTGGGATAAGAAAACCAAATAAAACAGGTAGAAAACAAACTATTGCCGCTGCGCAAGCTTTTTTCCCATGCAAGATATATCGCGGCAACTCACGCATTGAATTACCATTATCAAATCTTAAGCGATTGCGCTCTAATCTCTCAATGATGGCAACAACGAAAACAATAGTAAGCAACATAGTTGCTAATTGTCCCGCTGCAACAAGATCATCCATAGAATACAAAGCCTTATATATTCCGGTAGTAAAAGTCTGAACTCCGAAATGAGCTACGGTTCCGTAATCTGAAAGTGTCTCCATAAGCGCCAGTGCAATACATCCAACAATTGCTGATAT
>JABSQE010000064.1 GCA_013214245.1 Hyphomicrobiaceae bacterium | reverse complement strand
GTACATGCTGATGATGATGGTCTGCGCCTTCCGCCACGATTATCTCCATACCAGATTGTTATTTTACCAATTGACAACAACGAAAAAGCGCGTGTTAAAGTACATAAAAGATGTCGAGAGATCGCAGATCAAACAAAAAGTTTGAATTTCGAAGGAGAGAGATTGCGAGTAAAGATCGACACAAAAGATGACACACCAAGTAACAAACGCTGGAAGTGGATAAAAAAAGGAATACCCATAATTATAGAAATCGGTCCTAGGGATTTAGAAAGTGGCCAGTTAGCAGTTCATAGACGTGATTTTGAAGAAAGAAAAGCAATATTTAAGAAGTCTGAAAATTTTCTTGAAGAAGTTCCAGCTTTACTTAAAGAGATCCAACAAACAATGTTTACTAAGGCGCGTGATTGGCGAGATAAGATGACAGCAACTGATATTACAAATCTAGCTACACTGCGATCATATTTTGAAAATAACTCAGGATTTGTACGTGGAAAATGGTATCAAGATTTAGCGTCCGAAGAAGTCCTGAAAAAATTTGGTGTTACCGTTCGTTGCTACCCTTACGAGCAAACAGGTAGTAGAGGTAATTGTATAGTAAGTGGCCGATCTACAGAAGTAGATGCGGTTTTTGCAAAATCGTACTAGATCCTTGTTTGACTAGATTTGTGTATAAGATCGAAAATTGGTTAAGACTTTTGATGTGAAGTTTTACTTATATTGGCAATAATACATATTTTAATATTGCAACACCTAATGCCTGGATAGGCTGTAGATTTTAGAAAATTAGTTAGTCAAAGGTAATTACCATGCAATCTCTTTTGAGATAATTAATATACAAATTTAGCTCTTACCTCACATCTTATACTATTCTACTAACAGTTTTTCACACAATAGATGAAAGTTTACGAGATTACCTAAATTGAGAAAATTTGTTAAAGCTTCATTTTAAATTACCACATGTGCGATCAATTTATTTAGTTATTATAATCAGTCTAGTAGCGAGGCGTTTATCTTCTAAAGAGATATGCTGTAGCTAACATCAGGCCCCATAATGATTAGTTGCGATATACTAGATGTTTAATGGATAGTTGGTTTCTTAAGAAGATCAAAACGATCAGCAGATGCAATAATAATGTCTAGTGTATGACCTTCACGTTGAATTCGAAGCGGGATATCAGCACCAGCATTGCCTAGAGACCAAATACATCTAAAAAATTGCGCTAAGTCGAATACCTTGCATTCATTCACAGACAGTATCCTATCTCCGATCGCAAGATCAGTACGATCGGCTGGACCACCAGAAGTTATTCCGGCAACTAAAATTTTATTATTCAAATCTGCAGCATATATTCCAAGCCATGGACGTGCTGGGGAAGCGCGGCGACCTATAGTTTTGAGATCTTCGAAAACAGGTTTTAAAAGATTTATTGGCACAACCATGTTCCAATCCGAAGCGTTTCGATCTAAGCTCGAATGTTGAACCTGCAAAGAGCCAATTCCAACTATATCACCAAACTTATTCACAACTGCTGTACCGCCCCAGCGGCCATGTATTGGAGCCGTAAATATTGCCTCGTCTAACAAGTATTCCCAATAGCCAACAAACTCTTTTTTTGCGACAACCTGAGCAGCAATGGCATGATCGAGCCCTCCAAAACCGCAAACAATAACGTCTTCACCAACTTCTAACAAACTCGAATCTCCTAACTTTAACCCGGATTGATTCAAGTGAGCTAAAGCTTGTATCAAGCCAAAACCTGTAGCCTGGTCACATCCAAGAACGTGACCAGGCACAACGGTTCCATCTGAAAGAGTTAACCAAATAGTATCTGCTTCTGTTACTAAATAACCTATAGTAAGTATTAGCCCATCATCCATTATCACACCGTTTCCTGATCGCTCTGTTCCTAGAGCCTCGGCTGTCATAGCATCTTCTGGTATAATGGCTGTAATACTCACGATTGCATTCAACGTCTTCTCGAGATTGTAATCGTAATCTTCTAGTTTTGGTCTTGCTTTCATTGATAAGATCTCAGAAAAGTGTTTCCAGAAAATTTAAAAAGTCGCAAATCTAAATTTACGTAAACTCATCTTCAAACTACTAAATTTTAATAACCATTCACTCTAAAATAGATTTACATTTACGTCCTGTGTCCAATTATTCCTGGTATGATTTTGAATAATGCTTTTTATAATTCAATAAAACAATTAACAGTCCTCTTCAAGTGGTGGATGTTGTACTCATTTAAAGTAATGGAAGAAAAACTCAAATTAGAGAGCAAATAAATATTGTCAGCTAAAAAACAAGATATTGATTTCGTACAGGCTACACTAACTGCAGCAACGATAGTGCGCAAAGTGCTTGCTCCAACACCATTGCAGCTAAATGAATATTTAAGTGCGCGATACGACGCTAAAATCTATCTAAAACGCGAAGATCTAACACCTGTTCGAAGTTATAAAATACGAGGTGCATTCAATTTTTTCCAAAAATCGTTAGCCCACTTAGGTAAAGATGCTAGGTATGTTTGTGCTTCTGCTGGTAACCACGCTCAAGGCTTCGCATTCGCCTGTAAATATTTCGGTGTTGCTGGAACGGTTTATATGCCCATAACTACACCCAAACAAAAAATTCAAAAAACACGAGCATTTGGGGGTGAAAACATAGATATTCGACTAATCGGTGACAGTTTTGATCAAACTAATGTTGCTGCCCGTGCGTTTTCTGAAGATACCAACGCCTTTTTTGTTCCTCCATTTGATAATTTCGACATTATTGAAGGGCAAGCAACTGTTGGATTAGAGATATTACAACAATCCTCAAATCCGATTGATATACTAATCATTCCGGTTGGCGGCGGCGGGCTTGCAGCCGGTGTAATCCAAATTATGGCAGCTTTATCACCGAGGACCCAGGTTGTTCTGGTAGAGCCGGCTGGTGCTGCTAGCTTAAAACAAAGCCTTGAAAAGAAAAGACGTATTAAGTTAGAACAGATTGACACTTTCGTTGATGGAGCTGCAGTTGCCCAAATTGGTGAAATTAATTTTGATATTCTAAAAACTTATAAATCTGAAGATATTATCTTGATTAAAGAAGACGGGCTATGTGAAACTATCATTGATATGCTTAACGTCGAAGGTATCGTATTAGAACCTGCAGGAGCTCTGGAAATAGACGCGCTTCGTTATATTTCGTTAGATACACTTAAAAACAAAACTATTGTTTGTCTGACATCGGGTGGAAATTTTGATTTCGAACGTTTGCCAGAAGTTAAGGAACGCGCGCTTAAAGCTTCAGGTCGTAAAAAATATTACATACTACGCTTACCTCAGAGGCCTGGCGCACTTCGTGAATTTCTACAATTTTTAGGACCTAATGACGATGTTTCTCGATTTGAATACTTCAAAAAATCAACACGTAACTTCGGTTCAATTCTTTTAGGTATCGAAACAACAGAGCCAGAAAACTTCAAATTACTAAATAATAAAATGAATAAAGCCAACATTCAATATCAAGATATTACCGACGATGAAGTCGTATCCAATTTTATCGTATAAATTAAAACGTTACCCCCCCGCCAGACCTTCTTAGTTGACATTATCTACTAATCTGAAAAGACCCCTAGCTTTTACAAATGAATAATACATTCTAGTTCGAACTTTAAAGGTCTTATTTCACAACTTAAAGTCAATTTAAATATTTATAGTATCAAGCATTTGAGAATTTTACATCAAACTACATTTTAGACAGGTACATACTAACTAAAATAAGGACTGACAAAAATGACAGATCAAAGTCTACTAGGCTTTATAAAAAGACTTTCACAAGGCACATCGCTTGATCGATCTGAGATAAAAAAAGCACTTGATATTGTGATGTCGAATAATGCCACTTCAGCGCAAATGAGTGCTTTTATAATGGCACTTAGGTTACGGGGTGAAACAATTGACGAAATCACCGGGGCTGCTGAGTTTCTTCGTCAACATATGACAATTGTAACAGCACCAGTTGAATCGATAGATATAGTTGGAACCGGTGGTGATAACCATAGCACATTCAACATTTCGACATGCTCTGCTCTAGTTGCAGCAAGTACTGGTCTTATAGTAGCAAAACATGGGAACCGATCTGTATCATCGAAGTCGGGAGCATCGGATGTACTAGAAGCACTAGGTGTTAAGGTTACTCTACTCCCAGAAGAGGTTTCACATTGTATTTCATCTGTAGGTATAGGTTTTATGTGGGCACCTGTCCATCACCCAGCCATGAAGCAGTGGTCTGCAATAAGAAAAGAACTGGGAATCCGTACAATCTTTAATACACTCGGACCAATCTGCAATCCTGCCCTAGTAAGACGGCAGATTATTGGCGTTTATAGCATTGATCTTATCGAGCCTATTGCGTATGTACTTAAAAATCTTGGTAGTGAGCGTGTCTGGGTTGTTCATGGCCATGATGGTATGGATGAAATAACAACCACTGGTGCTACTTATGTAGCCGAATTGAAAGATGGAGTTGTGAACAGTTTTAAAATAACACCATCTGATGCTGGATTACCATATGCAAAATTATCTGATTTGATTGGTGGTGATGCCAAAACAAATGCGTATGCCATACAAGATTTACTTGCTGGAAAAAGGAGTCCATTTCGTGACGTAGTAATCTTGAATACCGCTGCTGCCATGGTAGTTAGCAACAAAGCTCCAACTCTAATCGAGGGAGCAGAAAAAGCTGCACATGCCATCGATTCAGGTTTAGCTTTGAATAAGTTGAAACAGCTCATATATCAAAGTAATAAAAGCTAAAACAATCTTAAAGTTTATACAATCTTAGCTTGTAGGAAAATCACTTCATTCCCCATCTCCTCTGCATGCCAGCGCCCCAATAACACATCTAACCGAATATCATATCTCATGGGCTAATTCGCTAAAGCCAAAAACTTTTTATTAAAACAGATGGGTTTCAATCGCTTTCAAAGCGCGTCCAACCATCACAACCTAAATGCTCTTGTGGTAAAAACTTAGTTTTATAGCACATTTTACGCGAACCAGCTATCCAATAACCAAGATAAAGAAATGGCATCCCAATATTTCTCGCATATCTGGCTTGCTCTATTATCATGTATGTACCTAGACTGCGCTCAGATTTCTCAACATCGTAGTAGCTATAGACCATAGAAATACCGTCTGATAAGTGATCACAGAGCGCGGCAGCGATTAGAGGCTGAGAATTATTACAGCTTTCACTTTTTTTACCTAAACGATATTCAGTAATGCGCGTATCCACAACGGAATCATTGATCATCACTGAATAGTCATATGCACTCATTTCAGCCATTCCTCCATCACCATGGCGTGAATTAACATATTGACGAAATAAAATATACTGCTCTGTTGTTGGTACTGCTGACATACGCCTGACAATTAGATCCTGGTTGCGTTTGGCGATTCGCCGCTGACTTTTAGACAAATCTAATTCATCAACTGGTACACGGACAGATATACACGCCTTACAGTCAGCGCAGTATGGTATATATGCAATGTTCTGGCTGCGGCGAAAGCCAGTCTTAAGTAGGTTATCTATTAGTAAAGGAGATTTATCGTGTGCAAGATGTGTAAATAGTTTTCGCTCAAGCCGCCCGCTGAGATAAGGACATTTTTGTTCTGTTGTAATATAAAATTCTGAAAATCTTTTTTTTTGTTCAGTCATAACAAACGCTGCTTCACAGCACCTAACTATCTTAGTTTCTGCAGCTTTTTATAGATTGACAACTAAATCAAATTCAATTTATTTAAAGCTATATTTTATGTTTCTTAAGGAGGGTGGCTACAGTTGGAGCAAAATAAGTAAGAACACCATTGCAGCCAGCTCGCTTAAATGCAATTAAACTTTCCAACATAGCGCTTTCATAATCGAACCAACCTTTATCTGCTGCAGCTTTCAACATAGCATATTCTCCAGACACTTGATAAGCGAAAGTCGGTATTGCAAATTGATCTTTAGCTTTACGAATAATATCTAGGTATGGCATGCCAGGTTTTATAATAATCATATCGGCACCCTCTGAAATATCTAAACTTATTTCAAGCATCGCCTCATCTGCATTTGCAGGATCCATTTGATAAGTACGCTTATCTCCTTTAAAAACGTTAAATGAGCCTATAGCACTGCGAAAAGGACCATAGAACGCAGATGCATATTTTGCAGAATAAGCCATGATTTGTACAGTTGAATGACCTGCATCCTCTAGAGCCTTGCGTATCACGCCGATTCGACCATCCATCATGTCAGAAGGAGCTATGATATCACAGCCAGCTTCAACCTGTACAAGGGCCTGACGCACCAGAACAGCCAACGTTTCATCGTTTAGGATTTCATTTTTCCACATAATACCATCATGACCATTACTCGTATAAGGATCTAAAGCAACGTCGCAAATAATACCAATGTCTAGGCCAAGATTTCGCACCGCGCGTATCGCGGTGCAAATCAAATTATCTGGATTATATGCTTCAGATCCTTTCTCCGTACGCTTATCATGAGTTGTATGCGGAAAAAGCGCTATCGCAGGGATTCCCATACGTGTCGCCTCTTCAGCCGCTGCACAAATGAAATCTATTGATAGACGCTCAACACCTGGCATAGCTGGTATAGCTTCTCGTTTGCCAACACCATTTATTACAAACAAAGGCCAAATTAAATCTGAGACTGCCAACTCATTTTCTGCATTAAGACGACGTGACCAGTGTGTACCTCTATTCCTTCGTAACCTCGTTGCAGGATAAGAAATATTACTTGTCATTATTGGTTTGGATATATTCATATTCTCACACGTATAGTTGTTAGTGCAGCTGAAACACTATCTCAACGATAGTTATTTGGATTTAAACACTCTAAACTTATAATTGCTTTACTTATGTTTACTCATACAAAAATGCATTAAACAGCTAAAATAATTATCATTTTAGTATTTCATCGGCAGTAATTTTCATATCGGCGCGGTGCAAGATCGACATGAAAATGATCACGATGAGCATCGTTAGCTTCTGGACCTAATACGGTACCAAAGATTTTACATGCGGCACGATGTGCACCGCGTAGAAATGCGGCACGACTCTCGTTAGTTGGAATTTTCTGCAGTGCATTATGAGAACTATTTTTTATATCAACTGTTGGAGAATGTCGTTTAAAAGAGTTTTTAAGCCCTGATGTATATGTCAACTTATCCTGTAACTCTGTGCGTTGCTTGCTTGACCCAGGCAATACTGCTTCTTTTTTAGTCTGCTCGTGCAGCTGTCGTATATCTGACCACAATTCAGGTATCGGCATAGACAAAATTTGAACATCGGACTTAAAATTTTGATAATAACTTAGCGGTTTAGTGGAGAGTTCACTTTTAAACTTTGCAGATTTAAGAGTAATGTCACGGCCAGTTGGTCCCCAATGCCTAAGAAGATCAATACGCATACCATCCAAAGTATAAAAGCCTTCAACATCCAAAGCATTGGCTTTAGCGTGTTCACTAAGGCGAGCATTTTTTTTATTATATCTATTTCGACATGAGTAAGAACCCATAACCATTATGGACGTAATTGGAACTCCAAAATATCGTTGTGCCAACGGTTGTAGACCGCGTCGCACCCAAGTGTCTAGTGCGAGAACCATTTGACAATTAACGATTGCCGCAGCGCTAAACCGAACGGTGTATTTACCTTCAAATGCTATCAGTTTGACAGGTGCTGGATCACCACAGGGCCCATGCTTTATGGGATTGATAAATTTGTAATCAGCATTCAAGGGTAAAAGAATTTTTCGACAAGTTTTTAATGCCGCAGCAACTTCGACGTCATTCCAAATATCGTCACGCGAAACTTTGGTTTTATTAGCCGGATTAAACACTGTCGTCAAAGCGTGTGTGTTGTCTAAAGAGTTAAAACTTGCCAGTACATGTCTATACTTTTTTTCTTTTTGACACCCTATATCTGTTTTGAAAAGTTGATTTTCTGAAACATTAAGTAATTGCTTGCTAGGTTTACCAGTATTTATGCTTTGTCCTACCGTTTTGAATTGATAGTGATCTTTAATGCTATCTTCACGACAAAAGACTGGATAATTAATTGAAGAACAAGCGTTAGCTTCAATTTTTGAAGAAACAACAATGACAATCAATAGTATTGCAAGCAACCAAAAAACGCCTAAACATTTTACAGTGTCGTGTAATAGCTTTACCGCAAGGTTCTTTCTCACTCCGATGCTCCAGTTGTAAAAGAAGAAATAACAGCTACAAAGGATATTGATTTTTTAAAATTGCTGTCATTGCGCTAAATTTATAACCTACTTTAACATCAGATTAGAAAGACCTTGGATTATACAAGCTGGCCGTTCATTTTTCTAGGAGCTTACGCAAATAATAAAAAAGAAAAAAACTCTTGTCTGATGAAGATACCTCACTGTATCAGTACATAATCTAAAGTAAAGTATACCAGAAAAAGTTTTGAGTTCCAAAAAACTCTAATTCAAACGATCATATTATACAGCTTTCCCATTTACGGGATCTACTGTGTGTAATAACCTTCTCCAAAAACGCCCTGACGAGCCAAGCTATTAAATAAAAAGCCCTGATTACGAGTATTGATTTTTTGGCGCCTTTTTAAGTAATATGTTTTCTGTCGACTAATGTGGCCAAGACTCATGCTAGCGCCAGAAGATTTAATCGTTTTAAAACCTTGCACAGTTCGAGATCTGAACTCAGACAACTTTTTACGATCTTTCGGGCTTTTTCTTACAGCAATTTTTTTCAAAACAACAGTTTTTTCAGAAAATTGAGGATGGGCGACATGTTGTGATAACCTAGGACTTGGAACTTTGATATCTTCTACTTTTCCAAGCGTTGGCAAAATTACACCTCCATTGATGCGTGATTTGTGATTGTTGGACGGAGCGTAAAGAGACGTACGAAACTGAGGGTCACTTGTATTTGTAGTAGGGTTTGATAAAGATAAAATATCTAAGTAACTAGGAGACATACTTTTTTCTACTCGAGCACTCGACCATCCACGCGACAAAGATGACTCCGCAGCCTTCTCCGACCGCGCATTGTGAATGTGAAAAGACATCTCTCGCAACTGGTCGTGGGCGTCAAACAACTCGTTTTGTAGATCGCTGGTTAATTGACGTTCTTTTTCAAGAGCAAACTCGCTTTTCGTTAATGCACTTTGAAGATATGCTATTTTTTTTAAATACTGGTTATCTTGTTTTTCTAAGCAAGACATAACAATTGAGCGAACATAGTCACTTGACCAAGCTATCGCTATTAATGATGCCAAGAGAAGTACGGTGAACATTGGCATAAAAAAAAAATCAGACGGAAACGCATTGTTTACCTATCACTATAAATTTTATTATAAAATTAACTTAACGCACAAGCAATTAAGTAGGAAGACTTTAAATAACTATTTTCACATAAAAATTAAATTTTAAGCTAGCAATACAGCGAAATATTATATTAATTAATTAATGTCTGGCAATAAGCTTTAATAGCCATGACTGTACTAAAGGGCTGTTATTACATTTCACCTTAAGCTTAAACTTGGAACAAATTTAGATACAACACGATGGCAGTGTGTTGAACTTACTCCTAATATTATAATCCAAATTTACATTCTTACTATTTTCGTTGATGTGCGGAGCTAAGAACTCGTTAAAGTACTTTGTGTGAAAAACCCTGCTACTTATATAATGACTAATTATGTCATGCTTTCTATCATCGCAACTTCAGATCTAAAGATTAAGAATAAAAGACACAAGAATTAAAACTTAGGTTTTAAAAATAATCCGAAGAGATCTGGAGGGAAATTCAACTTTATGACCTAATCATTAGGTTTCACCTAAATTTGGTGCATCCTAAATTACTGGAACTATGTAACTAGTATTTGATATTACGCAATACTAATATACCTAATCTTCATACTATATACTCTCAAAATCTGGCGATGAATGTGGACAGCATGAACTTCAAGTGACTGTAACTACTACGACTTGCTGCGTTCTAAAAGCTGCTCGTTCTGTTAGAATATCCTCAACATTGGCCGTACACGCAAACCCTTAAAATCAAAAAAATAACACCCCTTAGTATTCTTATACAAGCTAATCCAAAGGCTTTTACTAGTGACATTAAAGCTTCGAGAGATCGTAATTTTAGAGAAATCAATAACATTAGGGTTGCCCATAAACTGACATGTAGGTTAGAATTTAACTATATTAATTGCTACAATTAATACTTTATATATTTAATAGTATTTTACAAATACTTAGCATAAACAGCCAAATTTATCCGTGTTTTTATCTGCATTTTACACAAAACCATGACTTCTCAATATAGTGTCAGGCTTCAAAAAATAAAATTTAATATTTGTCCTTAGCCCAATGCAATTTCCTAACAAAAACCTAAAGTCGTCTGATTCTAAAGCTTCATCATCTAATATTACACCATCCATGTCTCAATATCTTGAGATAAAAAAAGCTAATCCAAACAGTTTATTGTGGTATAGGATGGGGGATTTTTATGAACTATTTTTCGCAGATGCAGAAATAGCCTCCAAAGCACTCAGTATAGTATTGACCAAGCGCGGCAAGCATATGGGCGAAAGTATACCTATGTGTGGTGTTCCAGTCGCAAGAGCAGATGAATATTTACAACGCTTAATAAGACAAGGATATCGAGTTGCCGTATGTGAACAATTAGAACAGCCACAAGAAGCACGCAAGCGCGGTTCCAAAGCCGTTGTACACCGAGATGTTGTGCGCTTAGTTACACCTGGAACCTTAACGGAGGACACGCTTCTTGATTCTAAGGCCCGCAATTTTTTAACTTCTGTTTTTGAAATAGCCGGCGATCCGATAAGATTTGCTCTTGCTTCGCTTGATATTTCAACAGGTGAGTTTGAAGTCGGTATAGTCGGTGAGGCCGATCTTAACAGCGAGCTTGTTAGGCTTCTGCCAGGAGAAATACTTGCAGTTGACACTTTGGTTGTCCGCCCAGATGTAATTCGCACTACTGAAATAATTTCTGCAGCCTTAACTCCTATTGCTCAGGCTACATTTGATGGTGTTGCTGGACAGCGTGCCTTGAAAAATTATCTCGGAGTATCAGATCTAGGGGGCTTTGGCGAGTTCACACGTGGCGAGCTTGCAGCTATAGGTGCTCTCTTAAAATATGTTGAGCTTACTCAGATAGGAAAACGTCCTGTTATCCGCCCTCCCAAGCGAGCAGGCCATGATAAAACCATGATCATTGATGCAGCTAGTCGATCTAGCCTTGAGCTGATTCGCAACTCAGGAGGTGATAAGCAAGGAACCCTTCTTACAGCAATAGATCGTACATTGACTGGCCCAGGCACTCGTGAACTTACCGCACGCATTTCTACCCCTTTACGAGATATTACTGCCATAAATAAGCGCCAGGATGCCATTAGTCTTATGGTTAACCACAGCAAACTACGTGATAATTTACGGTTTGAGCTGAGAAACACACCTGACGTAGCGCGAGCAGTATCACGTTTATCTTTGCAGCGTGGAGGGCCGCGTGATCTAGCCGACGTGCGTGACGCACTAAATGTTGCTACGAAGTGTGCACTTGTTATTGAGGAAGCTAGCAGTTCAATGGGATTACCAGATTTAATTCTGACTATTGTTACTGATTTGCGAAAACCATCCAGCAAACTATTGCAGACATTGACCGAGGCACTGGTGGATGCACCGCCCGCTTTGAAGCGTGATGGGGGATTCATACGAGAGGAATATAACGCATCGCTTGCTGAAGCACGATCTATTAAAAGTGATAGCCGACAATTCTTAATCTTGCTGGAAACTAAATATGCTGAAATTACAGGTGTAAAATCTCTCAAGATAAGACATAACAATATTTTAGGTTATTTTATAGAGGTTACAGCTACTGGTGCCAAACAGTTAATGCAGAAACCTCTTTGTAATCTCTTTACACATCGCCAAACTATGGCCAACGGGGTACGATTTACAACAGCTGAATTATCTAAAATTGAGGGTAAAATCGCATCTGCGACAGAAAGAGCTCTAGCCCTGGAACATGAAATTTTTACCGAATTGACCAAAATGATAAGCGCTGAAGAGAATGCATTATCATATCTTGCCACCGCCTTGGCTGATCTTGATTGTACATTAGCATTAGCTCAACTAGCTTCGGAAGAAGAGTATGTCCGTCCCATTGTAGATGATACATTTACGCTCGACATACGTGGAGGTCGCCACCCGGTTGTAGAACAGGCACTGCGACGCGATTTATTAGGTCAGTTTATCGAAAACGACTGCTGCTTAACAATTGCTGCCAATTCTGATAAGCCCTCAGATTTTAGCGAGGCTGAAATTGGCCGCATTTGGCTAGTAACGGGACCTAATATGGCGGGTAAATCAACATTCTTACGGCAGAATGCTCTTATTGTACTGCTAGCGCAGATAGGTTCCTTTGTTCCAGCGAAAAGTGCACACATAGGTATAGTAGATCGTCTTTTCTCTCGTGTTGGAGCGTCAGATGACATCGCTAGTGGCCGCTCTACCTTTATGGTTGAAATGGTGGAAACTGCCGCTATCCTCAATCAAGCTACAAACCATTCGTTCGTAATTCTAGATGAGATTGGACGTGGCACATCTACATTTGACGGCCTCTCAATTGCATGGGCGACGATCGAGTATTTGCATGATAAAAACTCATGCCGTACGTTATTTGCTACGCACTACCATGAGCTTACATTACTTGCAGATAAACTAGCTGAAGTAGCTAACGTCACCGTAAGTGTGAGGGAGTGGCAGGACGAAATTATATTTTTACACGAAATTAAGCCTGGCACTGCAGATCGCTCTTATGGTATTCACGTAGCACGATTAGCTGGCTTACCAAAACCCGTAACTACTCGCGCTGACGAAGTGTTAGCCATGTTAGAGAAAGACCAGATATCTAACGACAAAATTAGTTCCCTAAAAGATTTACCGTTATTCGCTGCCGATAATGAAAAGCCCAAGAAACAATCAATCTTACTTAAGACTATTCGCGATATAAATCCTAACGAACTAACACCACGCTCAGCTCTAGAACTAATATATAGTCTCAAAGAAAGTGAGCTTCAAGAGAGAGAATAGTATATTCTAAAAGCGCAGCTAGTAAGATCCTCTTACATCCATTAGCAGGATGAAAGGTAATAAAAAGACTTTACTTGTAAATATAGATATTAAAGTCAACTATTCGTCAAGACATCGCACGATTAAATTTGAAAAATCTGTAAACTTGTAAATGATGTCAGTGTTCAGATCTATCAAAAATTTTATGTATTTCTTGCAGCAACCCATTTTAGCTGTGATCTTAGGGTGCCGAGTAATATTCGGTAAAAGTTATCATGAAATCTAACGTATAACTCTAAAATAACATAAGACATAGATGAGTAATATGATACCCCAAATTTGGGTCCTAAAACTTTCAAAGTTTATGATAACTTAAAGAATCACAACAATGACCTTTCATTGGTAGTAAAACCTGAGTCAACAAAGTTATTAAATTCCAACACCGTTCTAACAGGTCAATAATAAGTACATCGCTTATTTTTTTGAAACAACTTAATCACGAAGTTATAACAATCATGTGCAGTACTTGGCTAGTTTAAATTAAACATTAATTATCAATATAAACACTACTTTAAATCATTAAGGCAATTTTGCGTCGAATTAAGCTCAAATTAGCAAATGCCCTCTACTCCTATTCAAACAGTGCATTGCAAAAAACCAGATTAATATTACTTAAAATTCAAGTAATTTAAGCGTACACCAAACCATTCACCCTTCGGTAAAAACCTATGCTTAAAAACTAATCGTAACTGTGGTGACGTAATATCATTTATAAAAGGCTTACAGGATGGTGTCAGTAAAAAAGCAATCAAAGTTAGAGCAGCAACAAAACTAGTATCTGAAATATTACGGTAATCGTAAAGCTTTAATGCCGATCCAAAAGATGCTTTGAAACGTTTGTCCATTAAATCTACACTATATAACTCATCGAGAGTTAAATGCGTCAGATAGCCAACTAAGACAAAACTACCAGCTAGCCATGCAACTATTTCATCGTAATTAATTACATGTTTAAAAACGATTGTTGTAGAAAAGCAGAAGAAAAGCGCTGCCAGTAATGAATGCCAAATTCCGCGATGATAAGAAAATTGATTAAATAAAAAAGGCCCCAAATAACGAACCAAGATATAGGTAACAAACCAGAGAAACCAAAGCTCCACGACTGAATATCTATCGATGCTTGAATACAGTGTATAAGACGAAATGATTAGCGCAAGAGAACAGAATAGGGTCCGGCAAGAATGAGATTCCTTAAGATCTATATCAGGTAGAACACTTCCAACAACGCCTGATAAAGTAATTGCAAAGAGGCTTTCTTGAGACACCAAATCAGCAGCTAGCACTAGCGTTGTCATAGCACCACACACAACAAAACCAATACCAACATGTGTTGCAAAGTTAGCCATAAAGTGTACCTGTTATTGTTATAGATATATTTCTTGGCGAAACTTCACATTTAGATTCTAATAAAGTAAACACTTAACTATAGTAACAATATACAACAT
>JABSQE010000063.1 GCA_013214245.1 Hyphomicrobiaceae bacterium | reverse complement strand
TAATACTACGAATCTGCTTGCTATTTTGCGAGCTTTTTTATAATATTTAACTGTTTTTAAAGTCTTATAATTAATGCGGCCGTGGCGGAACAGGTAGACGCACTAGCTTGAGGGGTTAGCGGGGAAACCCGTGGAGGTTCGAGTCCTCTCGGCCGCACCATATATATTTTTTGATTTGTCCGTACTTTTTACATAATTATTTTTGTATAGTGCCGCTTTTTTCGGTCCGTGCACCCTATTAGATTTCTGAGATATCTAACCTTCACAATCATTACCTCTAATTCATTACTTTCATGTCGTTTATTTTGAGAAGATTATATGTGGTGCTTACCACTAGGCTTTCATCAGCTCGTTAATTGGTCATTGTATAATGTTTCACATAACATGCTCTGTCTGAGCTAGACTTTACGTTGATATATGCAACGCATTAATCGTGTTTAACCGGAAGAACGGTAACTTTTAGCAGTTGTTTTTTCATACGAAGGTGTACAATGTACTACATGTATATGCGCTAATTTCGTTCCCGGAGAATACGGGCTTTATATCGGTTCCAGTCACGTTTTTTTGATGTTTCCCGTTTATCATATAGTTTCTTGCCTCTGGCGATTGCAATTTTGATTTTTGCTGTGCCGCGATTGTTGAAATACATGATTATTGGCACTAACGACATGCCTTCACGTTCTACCGCTTGGGCAAGACGAGCGATCTCTCGTTTATGTAAAAGAAGTCTGCGAGGTCGTTTCGGTTCATGTTGAAAGAACGGTCCTGCCTGGGGATATTCAGGAATATTAGCATTGACTAAGAAAACTCCATCGTTCTCGATGGATGCATAGCTTTCAGCAATATTAGCCTGCCCTTTTCGTAGGGATTTAACTTCTGTTCCGGTTAATTGTAAACCTGCTTCGAAACTATTTTCTAAATAGTATTCAAATCTTGCACGTCGATTTTCGGCAATTGCTTTGTGTTGAGATTCTTTTTTGACCGCCATGTTATACTTCCTCATTCGATTAAGTCGTAATAATGTATACGCTGATTATTAGGTCTTTGTTTGTAAATATTCAGCAGTGACCAAATCTATCAAAGTATTCGCGCTATTTCTGCTAAGATAAATTTGGCGGCAACAATTCTGCGAATTCCATGGCTGCATCTATAGCCAGCCGTGTTGCATTCGAAATAGGGGCTAGCGGTAAGCGTGCAGACCCATCACCAAAACCTAGTTTCGCACAGGCATATTTTACTGGTCCAGGATTAGTCTCCAGGAAAAGAGCTTTATGCAGAGGCATGAGGTAATCTTGGTAAGATAGTGCCGTTTTGAAATCACCTGCAAGTGAGGCGTTCTGCAGCAGTGCACACAATCGCGGTGCAACATTAGCTGTCACTGAGATGCAGCCACTGCCGCCGTGTGCATTAAAACCTAGAGCGGTTGCATCTTCTCCTGATAGTAAGAGAAAATCTTTGCCGCACTCTTGGCGTTGTTGTGAGGCGCGAGCCATATCAGCCGTTGCATCTTTAACGCCAATTACATTTTTCAGTTTTGCACAGCGAGCCATTGTCTCTACTTGCATATCAGATACTGTGCGTGAGGGTACATTGTAAAGTACGATTGGAATATCGACTGACTCGTTGATAGCATTTATGTGACGGAAGAGCCCTTCTTGGGTTGGTTTATTGTAATACGGCATTACGACTAGTACGGCATCAGCACCTACATGTTTTGCGTGCTGGGCGTATGAGATAGCTTCTAGCGTTGAATTGGAACCCGCTCCAGCGATTACTGGCACACGCCTTTTGGCTATCTCAACGCAAATTTCAATAATACGTTTGTGCTCTTCGTGCATTACAGTGGGGCTCTCGCCCGTAGTTCCAACTGGCACTGCGCCTGTAGAACCTTCTCTAATCTGCCAGTCTACAAGGCGTTCAAATGCATCTTCATCTATCCTGCCATTCAGAAATGGTGTGATTAATGCGGGGATAGAACCTTTGAACATTTGATTTTTTCCTTAGATCTAGCTGAATGCTTGTTTATGCATGTTATGATTGCGTTACCTCTAATCGCTGTACTAGAAGCTCTCGGTGTGGCAATAATATTTGCATTTGGTCTCGTTTTTAATAGTATGTTTACGTTATACTATATTTAGTTAGGCTCTTAACATAGCTCTAAATGTTTAGTGGAATGAAAACAGATTAATTATGATTACCGCAACAATTTTTTAAAAAAATTGAGCCGCTATATAGATACCTTACAATTTTTTTAAAATTAGTTTTACAGCCATGGCAAATGCAATTGTGTATAACATTAAAATGAGTGTGGCGTCAGCTGACAATAACATAGCATACACATGGTTCAACTCTAAGGTGATATCCATCTCAGGTATGTTTCATCTGATTTTAGAGGCTTTGAGCCTTTTAGCAGAGATCAAATCGCTCTAAGTATTAAATGAATACTATCTTTAAAATTAATCTCAGTATTTGCATGTAAAGCTCTGCTAAGTAATTGTTAATGCTATAATAGCTTTAAATTTTTACCCTTAAAATATTCAATTTTAGGTTACGCAAAAATTAACTATCCTCGAATAGTGAGGCTAGGTGGCTTGTCAGCATCTACTAATTTACCGCGCCCAGATAAACTTGGGTTAGTCATGAAATAGTTGTGAGCATTAAAGGCGGATTCGCCTTCAGCTAGCGTGATTCGCCGGTGAGATCCATCGGATAAAATATACCAACTTTGTTGATTGTCGTGAATATTAGCTTCCATTACCTGATTCAGAATTTGTTTGTGAACTGTAGCATTCGTTATCTCCACCATTGCCTCAACGCGGCGGTCAAGATTTCGTGCCATAAGGTCTGCAGAACTAATGTAAACAGCTGCCTGTGGTGAAGGCAACCCCGCTCCCCGACTGAAACAATAAACTCGCGAATGCTCTAAGAAACGACCGATAATACTTTTAACACGGATATTACCAGACAAACCTTTTATCCCTGGGCGTAAACAGCAAATACCGCGTACAACTAGATCGATTTGTACTCCTGCGGAACTAGCTTCATAAAGTTTATCTATCATATCAGGGTCTACCAGAGAATTCATTTTAAACCAAATTGCTGCTGTACGACCTGCTTTTGCATGATCAATTTCTTGATTGATATGTTCTACAATGCGATCTCGGATACCGCTAGGGCTGGCAGCCATTTTCTCCAAAGATTGAAGTTTACCATAACCCGTAACGTAGTTGAATATCTTTGCAACGTCCCGTGCTACTGCTGGATCAGCAGTAAAGTAAGACAAATCTGTATAAATGCGTGCAGTTTGTGGATGATAGTTACCAGTACCAATATGGCAATAAGTTATTGTTTTATCACCCTCGCGCCTTACTACTATGCCAAGTTTAGCATGTGTCTTAAGTTGCTGGAAGCCATAAACAACGTGCACGCCCATTTTTTCTAGTTGTCGGGCAAGGCTAATATTTGCATTTTCATTAAAACGAGCTTTCAGCTCAACAATTGCTGTAACAGCTTTTCCGAGCTCAGCTGCCTCTTTCAAGGCTTCAACGATGGGGCTGTTTTCTTTTGATGTGCGATAAAGTGTCAATTTTATAGCTACTACATTGTCGTCGTGCACGGCTTGACGTAAATATCTTAGTACAACTTCAAAAGATTCGTATGGATGGTGAACAACAAAGTCTTTGCTTTTAATAGCAGCAAATACCTTGCCGCCCATCTGCTCAACACGCTCAGGAAAACGGGGATTAAAAGGTGGGAAAAGGTGTTCTGGATAATCTTCAATAATTAATGTGGTAGCATCTGCAAGTCCAATAAGTGCGCTGTCTTTAGAGAAAATGACATCGTCAATAACCTTGAGTTGTTGAATCACAAATTGGCGCATTTCTAGATGCATGTTTCTATCGATTTCAAGTCGAACTACGTTTCCACGGCGTCGACGGCGCAACAGCGCTTCATATGCTTTTGTTAGATCTTCAGCCTCTTCTTGATATTCGATGTCGCTATCACGTAATACACGAAAAATTCCTTGATCCCGAATTTCAAATGAAGGAAAAAGATCTTTTATAAACAAGCCGATAATTGTCTCTATTTGCACGAAACGAATTTGGTGATGTGTCTTTTGGCTTTTTGGCAACCGAAAGAAACGACCGATTCGTGGTGGAATTGGGATAAGTCCAATCATAGATTTCTCATTGTGATCATCAATTTTCTCAGCCAGACTGACTGCAATAGTTAGACTTTTGTTTTGCAAAAATGGGAAAGGATGTGAGGGATCAACATTCAGAGGTGTCAAGACCGGAAAAATGTCATCACAAAATTTTTTATGAAGAAAGCTATATTCTGTGCTGTCTAATTGATCTGCCTCAACAATGTGAATATTGGCTGCTGCTAATTCAGGTTTGATTGTGTCCCATAGCCAACTCGTTTCGGCTACTAATTCGGCAGCGAAGGCATAAATAGCCTGAAGCTGTTGAGAGGGTGTTTGGCCATCTACACTAACATCTTCAACTCCAGCTATGACTTGTCCATAAAGACCGGCTGCACGAACCATATAGAATTCATCCAAGTTAGATGCGGAAATCGACAGAAATCTCAATCGCTCTAAAAGGGGATGATTAGTATTACCCGCCTCTTCAAGCACACGTTTATTAAATTGCAACCAGGAAAGTTCACGATTGTAAAATCGCTCGGGGCCGAATGAAGCTGGTATCATATTACGTAAGGTGGGTAAATTTTTTGCACTAGATTTTGTCTCAATTGTACCTTTAATACTTTCATGTTGTTTTACTTTTTTTTTAGCCTCTGTCATATTTCTGTTTGCCTACCCGAATTACAAGCATAAATCATAGTTCGCAAGATTCTGTTCACTTATGTAAACGAACCTAGACTTGTTAGGAGATTTAAACCAGTGTACTGATTTATGTGCTTTAATATGGTAATGGGAAAAGCTTATGAATTACTTCCAAAACTAGAGCACGTGTAACTTTTCTTCGGGTAGAAAATGCCAAGCGGTCTATTTCTGAAACGACTTGACTGGCTGCTTTTGCAGACCGTTCCATGTGTAACATTATATATTTAACTATTTCTGGTTTGACGTGTAATTGACGATCGTGAAATAATTTAATAAGTAAATTTTGTAGAAGTAAATCATCTGGAAATAAAATTTTAGTTACAGGAATAGCTCGCAGACGCGAATTCAGGTCAGGTAATTTAAGCTGGAGCTCAGCGGGCATTTGCCGCGATGTGATTAAAAGATTGCTATTGTGTTCACGTGCCATGTTCAAACGATAGAACAAGGCTTTCTCGCTCGCGATTCCATTGTGGAGATCCTCAACCGCTACTGGTCTGCCAGGATCTAATTGACCAGCTATGTTTTCATCCAAATTCGAGGCACAAATGATAAGTGCCTTGCTGCGTAACTGCCACATATTTACAAGATGGCTTTTTCCAACGCTTTGTGGACCGCAAATCACCATGGATGAGGAAGGCCACACTGGCCAGCATTGTATCATGTCAACAGCTTCTTGATTTGATGCACCTACCAAAAAATCTTCGGCACCCTGAGCTTTAACATGCGGTAAGTCTAGGATTAGCTGTTCAGGCATAGGATTTGATCTTCTGTGTATTTAATAAGTACTTCAATCCTTATTAGAATCTGTGTTTCTAACCGCAGTTCACAGCGCATAGCAGCCCCCACATAAAAATCCATTTGATTTGC
>JABSQE010000062.1 GCA_013214245.1 Hyphomicrobiaceae bacterium | reverse complement strand
ATGTTATTTAAATCGTCTTCAGTCTTCTGTGATTGATCTAATTGAATCACGCTATTATAAGCTGGAGGACAGTACTCATGTTTCCACGTCTCGTAATTGTTCAACCAACCTGTTTGATCGCGCGCTCTCTCTAAATTTAAGGATAAGGAAGAATTTTCCGAGATATCTATTTCCTTGTTTTGATCATGGTTTATTAAGGCCTGACTGTCAGCATAATAATCAACGTTTGTTACTGCATCATGAGGCGATTCAGAAACAGACAGTATATTAGATGCTGGATTATTTTCTTGAATGGCTGTATTGCCCTGCATCAAAGATTTTGGCGGTTTACTACCTTCTTCAGAAGGTTTTGGATAAAGCCAATTAGTACGGTAACGTATTCGTTCTGATTTGCGTACGCTCTTGAGAAGACTATAAACCTCTGAAAACGTCATGACCTCACCGTAATAAAATCCCTGTGCATACTCACACTTGATATTGTGTAGAAATTTTGCATCTTCAAGAAAGTCTACTCCCTGAGCCGAAACCTCTTTACCTAGCTTATGTACAAAGGCGACTATTGCACGAACAAGATTGCTATGTCTCTCCGATCCACTACACGCTGAGATAAGTTCGCCATTAATTTTAACTGTATCGATGGAGAAATACTTCATATATTTAAGATAAGAAAGGCCTTCACCAAAATCGTCCAACTCAATACGAAATCCAGATTTATTTAAATCTTCAAGTGTTTTGATTGACTGCTCCGGATTCTCCATTAGTAATTTTTCGCTTATGCCAATGCGTAGAACTCCTTCAGGGAACAGATCCTGGCTAACAATCTGACAAATCTCCTGAGCAAAATTCGAGCTAAACAGCGTCGAGCTATTAACACTAATACTCAAAAATAGTGGTTTTTTATTACATGGAAACTCTTTTTGCCACTTAGCTGCTTGCTTCATAGCAGCTTTAAGCAAAAATATCCCAAATTCTAAAGTAAGACCATTTTTATCTGCAAGACACCAAAGCTCTTTTTGGAGCATAAATCCATGTTTTTTATGTTTCCATCGTACAAAAGCCTCGAAACCTGCTAACTCTTCATGTGCTAAATCTACAATGGGCTGGAATAAGAATTCTAATTGATTATTGTTTAAGGCGTGTTCGAACTGATTTATAAGGTCAACTTCTACATCAAGTTGCTTTCGCATTTCCGGTTGAAAAAAAACTACCTGCTCACCTGGTTGTTGCTTTGCAACTTGCATAGCTGCTTCAGCATCTTTTATGAGCGTATCATTTCTTACATTAGACACCGCAACTCCAATAGCCGCACTGAGTACGAAATCTTTAGCCACAACCCTAATAGGGGTGCGTATTGAACGCTGAAGATCATCTGCCAATTGTTGCAGAGCAGAAACTTCTATCGGGCCATGTATCAAAATAGCGAATTGATCTTTGTCTAAACGGCCTAAGGTGTCGTTCTGGCTTATATGCGAACGCAAACGTTTTACAAGTGTTACGATCAGAATATCGCTGAGATCTGTGTTTAAGTCTAAGCAAGCTCCTTTAAGCTTTTTGATAGCGATACAAATGACTTTAGGATATATATGATCCTCATTGAGGGCTCTCTGCAACAACATCTCATAACGATCAAAAAATAATTCACGATTTGGCAAACCAGTCAATTTATCACGGACTGCATTTCGCATGAGACGTTCCTGGGCGTTTTTCATTTCTGTAATATCTCGGATCAAGCCTACGCATCGCAAAAATCGAGCATCAGGTGTATGAACACTGGCCGCATCGAGTTTAAACCAACGGTAACGGCCATTACATTGACGCATTCGTAAATCTGTCTTTATTACCCCACTGTTTTGCTCATGAATAAAGGCCAACTGAAGACGAAAACGATCTCTGTCGTCGGAATGAACATACTTTAAAAATTCAGAAACCTTACCTGATAATTCACCACCTTGCAGTCCTAATCTTGATTCGACGATCGGGGAAACTTTAATCTCTTGTCGTTTAGCATTCCAATCCCAAACAGCAGCTCCTGCCCCATCAATGGCAAGAGATCGTGTGCTTTGCTCGTGTGGTCCTATATAACAATTTGACTCGCGTGTTGCAAATGCGAACTGTGTAACAGTAAAACCAAGCAACACTACAATCAAAGTCAGACCGGCAACCAGGCTTGTTACAACCACATCACCTTTTAACTGACCGCTCAAAGTTGTTGATACGCCAAACAACCAGACAAGAAATAAAAGCCATGTTGGTATCAAAGAAAGGGCACGATCTTGTCCCCTAACAGCCAAAAAAAGAATCACTAAACCACCAATACTACCCAATCCCGCAAAGGATAAGCGTGCAAAAGTTGAAGCAAGACGGGGATCAATAACTGCTACAAAGATGAGTGACATGGCAGCTATAATCCAAACCAAGGCAAGCATCCGAATGATAATATGCCAAGCGCCCAATCTTAAGAAAGTGTACAAAAATACTGCAAGACTGCTTGCCATAGAAGCTTCTGTCGCTGCCCGATAAACAGCGGTATCCTCTGCGTGTAGTTGCAATAGCTTATGCCAAAAACCAAAATCAACACATAAATAAGCAAGCACAGACCATGTCACAAGCGCGGCACTTGGAAATATCATTTTATGATTAGCAGCAAAAACTGCTGTGAGAAAAACGCCTAGCAATCCAGTCACCCCAAGCATTATTCCATCAAATAAGCGCTTATCACGAATGTAAAGCTCATACGAGAGCGGTGACCACAAATCGATACTTGCTCTTTTGCTTTCCAATTCAGCAACATACGTCACAGTCTGACCAGGTTGAATGGTGATTTGAAATATATCTGCACCTTCATTCTCAACCCTCTGTGGAACAAAACCAACTGACGGTGTAACAGCCCGAATACGGTTAGAATCAAGATCCGGCCAGATAATCCCTGAACCTACCATATCATATCGTGCTGAAACCAACCAGCGTGTTATAGGCTTGTTAGTAGCATTACGCAGTGCAAAAACATACCAAGTTGGATTGCTGCCACGCTCTTCTGCAGGGATGGACATTAATCTACGGACACCATAATTGTCAGATGCGGTGTTAACCCTCAAATTATCGCCACGACCAAAAAAAATTAAAGCCTTATTAGTAACTACAATTCTTTGTTGCCTTTCCGTTAGGGGAATTGCTTGCAAGTCTTTCGCTTGCAAGCTAGAAAGTCTAATAGAGGCAATAAAAAGTATAGCCACAACCGCTATTAGCAAATAATAAAGGCATCTGTACCATCTCATTACCCACTGGGTCCTATGCAACGCTAATCTTAATTATGATAGGCAAATAGCAGGATTTCCTGCTTTTGCATTTTTCATCCCAGGAAATTACATGCAATACCATTTAAAAAAATAAGAAAATTGCCAGTAAATACTTGCTAAGCTCACAATTTCCAAACTTGATTAAAACTGTTAACGATCAGTAACACTTTATAAAATTTTACTATCAAGCCAAACTAATAGTAATCATACTCAGTTTGTCTTTCACTGAGCTGCGCGCACACAAGATCGCACGTAATTTTTTACATAGTCTAGGTTGTTTTCAACTCTTTCTACATGTTCTTCGTCTGTCATAATACGCTCTAGCCTCGTTGGAAGATTTACCGTACTAGCAACAATATTGTGCATAGTTTCTGGAAATTTCGCAGGGTGCGCAGTAGCCAGGACGACTTTAGTTTCCGGACCCGAACAACGATGACTTGCCAATGTCGCAACACCACAGGCTGTGTGTGGATCTAGCATATAACCACTTCTAGAAATAGTTTCCCTAATAGTTTTTATAACCTCATCTTCGCGAACCGCAGAAGCAGAAAAATTTTCTTGCAACACTTCAGGGCCATTAAGCACTTCAAATCGACCAGACTTTGACAAACTTGCCATTTGTTTTCTTATTATTGCTGCATCACGCTCTTGAGCATCGAACAAAAAACGTTCAAAGTTTGAAGCAACCTGAATGTCCATAGATGGTGAAATAGTCGCAATAACTGCACGCTTTTCATAAACACCAGTATCAATTGTACGTGGTAAGATATCGTTTTCATTTGAAGCAGCGATAAGATTTTTAATAGGAAGACCCATTTTTTTCGCTGCATACCCTGCAAAGATATTACCAAAGTTCCCTGTTGGCACTGCAAAAGAAATCGGTCGATGGGGTGAACCCAAGTTTGCAGCTGCATAAAAGTAATACGTGATTTGGGGAACAATGCGTGCCCAGTTTATGGAATTGACGCCGGATAACTTAACATCATGACGAAACTTCGAGTCGCGAAACATTGCCTTGACAAGCTCTTGGCAATCATCAAATGTACCCTTAACTTCCAAAGCGTGAATATTAGCCTTGCCTGAGGTAGTCATTATTCGACGCTGGACGTCTGAAATACGCCCGGCGGGGAATAGTACTACAAGGTCAACACTATCAAGCCCTTGAAAAGCCTCTGCGGCTGCTCCTCCGGTGTCGCCAGACGTAGCCACAACAATGGTGACACGTTCCCCTCGCCGTACCAACACATATTCCATAATGCGTGACAAAAATTGCATGGCGATATCTTTAAAAGCTAGTGTTGGGCCGTGAAAAAGTTCTAAAACCCACTCATTCTTTGAGAGTTGAACTAAAGGCGTCACCGCATCATGGTCAAATGTTGCGTAGGCTGCTGTAATAATTTTCTCAAAATCAGCACTCGGAATAAGATTACCTAAATACGGCCAAATAATCCTCATTGCAACATCACTATAGGATTTACCTGACATTTCTAGTATTTCAGACGGCACCACTGCTGGCCATTTCTCCGGAAGGTACAGACCTCCATCACTGGCTAAACCTGTAAGCAGTGCTTCTTCAAAACTTAAAGTATCAGCTTCACCTCTAGTAGAAATATACCTCACGCAACCTCTCAGAATATATAGAGAAAAAACATATGCCTAAACGCATGGCTTGTAGCTTTTTCTTGAGCGAATTTTTTCCCGAACCACTAAAATGTAGATATTCTAGCTAACAAATAACACCATTTGCTATGATTATATTGAAATGCTGGACACTCAAACAGTGAATGCATTGTTCTATCTGTTGTAGCGTAAATTTTAATGCACTACTTTAAAAATATTTTTTGTAAAATTGAATAACTACTATAAAATTGAGTATACGAAATTAATAGAAAAAGTAGAATATAATAATAACAATAACTATGTCATGATTTCCACAGAGTTTGAAACTTTATCCACATTATAATGAAATCGCACAGTATACATATCGGACATATAATGAATATTATTCATTGTAAATATTACTGCTAAAATAATTTTAGTTATCAATTACCATATTTTATTCGGTTTTTTTGAAATCGTTCATTTAAACAGCGATATTGTTCTTAGCGCTACAATATGATGTCAACTCACTAGAACCAGAGAAAACTAAAAATGTTTTACTTGTCAGTCATGAAACTTTGCAAGCTCATACTTAGCTAGCAGGCCTCTAAACTTTACTTCAAGCTAGTATTTTTTTGAATTACATAACTTGTTGATTTGATTGTGCATGCATTGGTAAAATCGAAACACTTACTGTAAATTGCTAGGTCTAACGTACAATGTTCGATATTAATTTCTCAACAGATCTGACAAATTCAGATATGTTGTTTCTTTAATTTCTCGTATTAATTAGGTTTTGATAGCTAGCAAGCTGGAAACATAGATTAAAGTTATGAATACGAACAAAGTTACACAGTTTCTTTTTGCCTTTGTAGTTACTTTTTTTATGCACTTACCTTTAGTGTCATCTGCCCCTGGACAAAGACCGCTAGACGGGGATATTATTGCAGAGTACTTCGATTGGCAGGTGGTCTGTCGCGAACCAGCACCAGGATCGAAAAGTAAAATTTGTGCTCTGGTACAAAGTGTCACGGCAGAAGACCGAAAAAATATAGGTTTAACAGTCTATTTTCAAAAGTTTTCTAATGGCACGCGTGTTCTACGTGTGTTTGCTCCTCTAGGTGTGTTGCTACCACCTGGCTTGGGCCTAAAAATTGATGGTCAAGATATTGGCCACGCTCCTTTTCTACGTTGTCACACATTTGCTTGCTTCGCCCAGGTGGTCGTTGAAGATAAGTTAATTAGGCAACTTTCGAACGGCAAAGTTGCTATATTTATTATATTTCAAGCAGAAGAGTCTGGTATTGGTATTCCAATATCGTTGCGCGGCTTCCAACGTGGATTGAAAGATTTGAGATAGTTTCCTTACATTCAATAAACAACAGCACATTATGAATACATAATACAGTTGCTAATAATGTGTTAATGCGATAACTTAAACTTTTGAGTAATTTCTGCTCTCTTACAAAGAATCTAGCAGGCTATAATTAAACACATACTCCTAACACTTTAGGATATAACATAAATGACCACTTATTTCACGCTATTATATTCAAACCTTTCGCTGTCAAAGTACAGCAGAACATTCCTCCACAAAACACTACTAACTATAGTAGGAAGCTTGTTACTTATAATCTCGGCTAAGATCAAAATCCCTATCGAACCTGTTGCAGTAACACTGCAGGTTTTTGTTGTTTTGGCACTAGGCTTTTGCTATGGGTCAAGGCTTGCTTCGATAAGCGTTCTTTTTTATTTAATTCAGGGCGCTTCGGGCCTACCTGTATTCACAAACACACCTGAGATGGGTCTTGGTGTTGCTTATATGTTAAAAGGCTCTGGTGGATATTTAGCAGGCTTTTTATTCTCTGCCTTCGTCGTAGGTTGGCTATACGAGCAATTAGAGTCACCAAAATTTTTACACATATTGGCTACGTCTTTTGCTGGCATT
>JABSQE010000061.1 GCA_013214245.1 Hyphomicrobiaceae bacterium | reverse complement strand
GTTCCTCTTTTAAAGATAGCACACATTAGATAATTAGATTTTTGATTTTTTAGAAGTGTTGTTATCAAACCTTCAATTTGTCGAAATCCTAACCTTTATTGTAAGAGTTGATATTATAGCTGAATTTAAATAGAGCTTTAATATCAATGTTTAGGGTGCTTAGTTTGGTTGCGGCATGTTTTTTGCTTCGCCACACACAGCGTTTCTTAAGAAGTCGCGCTAAAGTTGTCTCTGAGTTGAGGTTTGAAGTTCATTACGAAGGTGCAACCGGGGTGAAGAAAATGGAATTGAAAGTGCTTGGTCAGTCTGAAGCTTACGGTCTTGGCTCCGCGATTGAAGGAGGCTGCTCTAAGAGTGCGTGTGGCTCCAAGAATGCCCATGTAGCACATCTCCCTGAGCGCATTCGCGAGAAGATTAAAAACCATCCTTGTTATTCAGAAGATGCACACCATTATTATGCGCGCATGCACGTAGCCGTTGCGCCGGCATGTAATATTCAATGTCACTATTGTAATCGTAAGTATGATTGCGCGAATGAAAGTCGTCCAGGCGTTGTTTCAGAGCTTCTTACACCTAATCAAGCTGTAAAAAAAGTTCTCGCAGTCGCAGCTACTATTCCACAAATGACTGTTCTTGGAATTGCGGGTCCAGGTGATCCACTTGCAAATCCAGGGCGCACATTTGAAACTTTTCGCCAACTTAGCGAGAAGGCACCCGACATCAAGCTGTGTGTTTCAACTAATGGTTTGTCTCTTCCTGAGCAGGTTGAAGAATTATGTAGTCATAATATTGATCATGTTACTATTACTATAAATTGTATAGATCCTGAAATTGGTGCAAAGATTCACCCGTGGGTATTTTGGAATAATCGTCGTGTACGTGGTGCCAAAGGAGCTAAAATTCTAATCGAGCAGCAACAGAAAGGTCTTGAGATGCTGATCGAGCGGGGAGTTCTAGTCAAGGTTAATTCAGTAATGATCCCGGGTGTTAATGACAAGCATCTCGTAGAAGTATCAAAGCTTGTTAAATCAAAGGGTGCTTTTTTGCATAATGTTATGCCATTGATTGCTGAAGCGGAGCATGGTACATTTTTTGGTATCATGGGACAGCGTAGTCCAAGTGCTCAGGAGCTTTCTAAACTTCAGGATGAGTGCGCTGGCGACATGAATATGATGCGCCATTGTCGTCAGTGCCGTGCTGATGCGGTAGGCCTATTAGGCGAAGACCGTGGGGCTGAGTTTACGATTGATAAAATTGAAGAAATGAAAGTTGATTATGCTGCGGCGATGGAGAGGCGTGCTGAAGTTCACGCTCAGATTGAAGCCCATCGTTTGAGAAAAGATCAAGAAGCCAAAGTTCAGTCTACTACTGCTAATCTCCTAAATGGTATTCCTAGTGATGTACGGCCTGTCCTTATGGCTGTGGCAACTAAGGGGCAAGGTATAGTAAATCAGCACTTTGGTCATGCGAAAGAATTTCTTGTATATGAGGCTTCACCAGCGGGTGTGCGTTTCATTAATCATCGCAAAGCCGATCAGTATTGTCGTGGTGGTGATAGCTGCGGTGACGTTGCAAGCGTACTTGAGACTACAATACGCTCTTTAGAAGGATGCGAAGCAGTTATTTGTTCGAAGATAGGCTATGCCCCTTGGGGGCGACTGGAAGAGGCTGGTATCACTCCAAACGGTGAATATGCCATGGAGCCGATTGAGGATGCGGTTGCTGGTGTTTACCGCGAAATGTTTGAGAGCGGGTATTTAACAAGTCTCACGAGTAGTGAGCTTAGAGCGTAAGGAGGATAGGATATGGCCTACTCTATTAACGAGGCCTGTGTTAGCTGCTGGGCGTGCCTCCCGCTTTGCCCTAGCAATGCAATTACGGCTAGTTCTAACAGCGGGACACACTTCAAGATTGACCCCAAAAAATGTACTGAATGTAATGGTGATTTTGCTGATCCGCAGTGCTCCTCTATATGCCCGATTGAAGGAGCAATCTTAGATGCCTCAGGGGAGGCACTTAACCCACCAGGATCACTGACAGGGATTTCACCGGGTCGACTTGAAGAGGCAATGGTCGAGATCCAGACTCGAGCGCGCTAATTAGTCTCTTATAACAGAGATTAAGAATATGCGCTTATAAGGCTTATAAATGTTTGCAGCTCCACCCTGATTTAAGCTATCCGTCGATTGGAAAGTTATAAGTTTCATGTTTGGTAACTCAAGACAGTTTATCCCAACTGTTGCTGTAAAATAGATCGGTGATTTTTAATTCTATTGGGTCGAAGCAGATTACAGTATAGCAAAAATAAGTTTTTGTTTTGCCCTGCTGTAAGAATTATAAGTAGTCTAAATCTTCGATAAGAAATAATACTAGTGCGACCATCTACCGATGACTTAAAAAAATTTATTAAACATATAGTACGGCCATCGAGATTAATGGGACTTGATCTTGGCACTAAAACAATTGGAGTTTCTCTTTCAGACCTTAATTGGCTGATAGCAACTCCACTTGAAACAATCATGCGAAAAAAGTTTACAATTGACGCAGTTCGATTGTTGAAGATTATTGATAAACATGAGGTGAAAGGCTTAGTGATTGGTTTGCCGCGTCATATGAACGGAAGCGAAGGTCCAAGGGCCCAGTCAACTAGAGCGTTTGTTCGTAATTTACAGGGGCGGCTATCAATACCGATTTTGCTCTGGGATGAGCGTCTGACAACTATAGCGGCTGAGCGAGTTTTGTTGGATGCAAAGCTATCTCGGACGAAACGCGCTAAGGTTATAGATAAAGTAGCAGCAGCAATTATTTTGCAATGTGTGCTAGATGCCTGTAATTAAATGACAATAACCTTGATTTGCTTTACGTAAATAAATTTTGCTATGAGGTGTGCTGAATACGATAAAAATATTCAGTCCATAAATGGAATTGCTTAAAGTGAACTCTAGTTTTATTTTGTTAGAAAATTATCAACGCTTACCAATAGAGAAATATGAAACCCTAAAATAGGAGTTTTGAAAAACCAGGCTGTGGTCTGCCCGTTTGTAACAAGATCTATTCTTGATTTAGCATACAAAATATTCTTAGCCTTATTCTCAAAGAGATAAGTTAAATAACTTTGCAATAAGCAAAGCAAGAGTTATGAGAATACCCAAACTTAACAAAAGTTTATACATCAGAGTTCAACTATAATATATTTAAGTAGCATCACACATTATTAGCTTGAAATTACATCATACTTTACATAGGTCGATAACATGAATTTTGCAGTAATTTCAAACGCAATAGATAGTGACCGACGAATGGTATCCGTTATTTCGCGGCTTATTCGCGAGGCAGGCTGGCTCCATGCTCCTAAATATATTGTATCTTTTTTCCTTACAGCACTTGTGGCTGGTACAACGGCTGCGATCGCGCTTCTTTTGGGTAAAGTTATAGATAGGGTTTTCGTCGAGCAAGACTATGGTGCGTTATTGCTACTTTCTGGGGTAGTATTTACTGTCTTTTTAGTTAGGGGGTTGGCGACTTTTGGTCAGGCTGTTCTGTTAACGCAAATCCGTAACGACATATTAATAGAATTAAAACTAAAATTGTTTGCAGCTGTGCTTGCTAAAGAGCCCCAGTTTTTTTCTGGCAGCAGTTCTGAAGAGTTGATGATGATCGTGAATCAGGGTTCTGATTCTGCAACAAATTTATTAAACAGTTTGGCAACTGCCATTGGTCGTGACACCTTCACATTGATTGCGCTTTTCAGCGTTCTTCTTTATCAAAATTGGCCGCTTGCATCTTTATTACTTTTAATTGTTCCAATTATAGCCATCATTATTCAACGTATTACAAAAAGAATCAGGAATATAAGCCGTAAACAAATGGAGATAGGTACGAGCTTATCCAACAAAATTCGTGGCAGCATTCAGGGTATTAAAATTGTCAAAGCATTCCTAATTGAGTCTCAACTTAAGGAGGCAATGCATCAAAGCGCCTTGAGACTTAAAAAATTGTCTAACAAGCAAGCGGTGGTATCAAATAGGCTCGCACCTTTTATGGAATTTTTTGGCGGAGCTTCTATAGCAGGATTTATAGCTTTTAGTGGGTGGCGTGTAATGGAGGCGGGTGATACACCAGGTGAGCTTGTGACTTTTGTTTTTGCTGCGCTTATGGTGTATGATCCCGCCCGTCGTTTAAGTCAGACGCGAGCAGGTATAGAAGGACAATTAGTCAACGTTCGTTTGATGTACGATTTTCTTGATCGTACAATAAAAAAGGCTCGTCTAGATCTAACTAGGAAGAATACCTTGTCAATTAAGAAAGGTGAGATCAAATTCGATAACGTTAGTTTTGGTTACTTAAAAAGTAAACTGATTTTACAGAATGTAAGTTTTACCTTGTTGGCAGGGAAGCAGACTGCTTTGGTTGGGCGTTCTGGTAGTGGAAAGAGCACGATAATTAACCTTATAATGCAGTTCTGGGAACCACTTTCTGGACATATTTTAGTAGACGGTCAGCTTGTTGCTGAAACTACTCTGCATTCTTTACGCAATCAGATTTGTTATGTGGACCAGGAAGGCTTTCTTTTTGATGGAACCGTTCGTGATAACATTGCCGTAGGTCGACCCGATGCTAGTTTTGAAGAGATTATAGAAGCAGCAAAAGCTGCGGATGCACACACATTTATTAACGCATTACCAAATGGCTATGAAACTTACGTAGGTGAGCTGGGAGGAAACCTTTCTGGTGGACAACGGCAACGTGTGTCCATTGCCCGCGCTATTTTGCGTAACAGTCCTATTGTGGTTTTAGATGAACCAACATCTGCGCTTGACGCTGAAACCGAGCAAACCATTCAAGCTTCTCTTTCACGCTTGATGGCGAATAGAACAACAATCGTTGTAGCGCATAGATTATCTACAATTCAAAATTCTGATCAAATTTTAGTGATAGATGATGGACGTATAGTTGAAAGCGGCATACACACCGATCTTTTAAAGCAAGGTGGATATTATTCTAGATTGTACGGTAGATTAAATGTCGAGCCTAAAAATTTACGGTAATTGTAACTACATAATAGACTAAATTAAGGTATGAAAATTGATTTCACAACTAAATTTTCAAAAACCATCTATTATTATATCATAATCAATAGTTTTTTTTACTGAAAAAATTTAATCTTTAATAGTATTGTAAAGTTAGGTTTAATTTTAAAAGAAACTATTTGATTAATAAGTTTAAATATTCTTTAATGAAAGAATAAATTTTATAAGTAATAAAACCAACAAAGATATAGCGTATAAGTTTATAATATTTAATAAATTATTAATCAAATTTAGTATGAAATTAAAAGTCTACTTCTATCATAAGAAGAGAGTTAATATACAAGATATATATTATATATAAGTGATTGTTAAGTACTACTTTAGTTAGATGTACTATTGAGTTTTAAATATCTAGAAATATTTCATAAGTGAGATAATTGCAGGGCCAATAATTATTACGAATAATCCAGGTAAGAAAAATACTATCATAGGTACTGTCAACTTAGGTGGTAATGCAGCTGCTTTTTTCTCAGCCTCCGTAATACGAAGATCGCGATTTTCCTTAGCTAGTACACGTAATGCTTGTCCAACTGGTGTACCATAATTTTCAGACTGAACAAGGGCTGTAGCAGTAGCTTGAACCGTATCAACTCCTGTACGTATTCCTAAATTTTTGTAGGCCTGTTTACGTTCTGGTAGATAGGCAAGTTCTGCTGTCGTTAATGACAACTCTTCTGAAAGTTCTAAGGATTGAGTACTAATTTCTTTTGCAACTCGCCCGAATGCTGCCTCGATAGACATACCTGACTGAACGCATATTAACAACATGTCTAAAGCATCAGGAAAAACATGTTTAATAGAGTTTTTCCGTTTTTGTATACGATTTTTTATAAATATATTAGGTAAGTAGTAGCCAAAAGCTCCAGAAATTGCAGCTATAAACAACTTTGTAATAAGAGAGTATTTTTCAGAACTTTCTGTGGCAAATAAATAAAATAATGCTGCAATCATCACAATGGGTGGCATAATCATGCGAAAAAATACAAAGCAGTATATGGGTGCTTGACCGTGTAAGCCGGCCATTTTTAGCTGATTTATTAATTCGTCATTTTCGAATTTAGCTTTAAGATTAAACTTATCAACGACATCACGCATAAAGCCGTGCGCATTATGGCGAATTAATACGCTTTCTGTACCATTTTTAGATGCTTTGAGGCGAGCTGACAACATTTTATTGCGTTCAATTGCCATTGCTCGTATCCTATTAGAAGTACGATCAATTTCAAGGAAGGGTATTATGAATGTAACTACGGTTGCAAACACGCCAAGTGAAGCCACAATAGTAACAAGAGTTTCTGTTTTAAATATAAAGTTTATAAATTCTGTATCTATCATGTGGTGTGACCAAAACTAAGTTCTACCCAGGCATAAGTGTGTGGAAAGTTATCTAAATTATTCTTTACTTTTACTATGAATTCATTTAGTGATCAAAATTTACTATTAAGGAATTAATTAATCCTAAAGTACAATGCATCTCAGTGGTTTTAGTATTTGAAGTTAATCATCTTTCTCATAATAACACAACCTATTAACATCCAAACAGCCGCAGCTCCCAACATAAATTTACCGAGAAAGGTAGTCCAGAGAGGTACTAAATAATCTGGATTAGTAAAATTAACTAGTGTCATAACTATGAGTGGTAGTGAGGCAAGAACAGCAGCAGACGCTTTTGCCTCTGCTGACAAAGCTCCAACTTTAGCAGTCAGCTGCTTGCGTGATCTCAGGACATTTGCCAAATTGCCTAGAGCTTCAGATAGGCTACCACCTGATGATTGTTGAATACTGATTACGATTGAAAAGAAGCGTACTTCTGCTAAAGGCATTCGGGTGCATAAACGTTCGAAGCATTCAGGAATGGGCATGCCAACGCGATGAGATTCAACAATTTCGTTAAACTCTGAAGCGAGTGGTTGAGCGCTTTCACGTGCGACTATTGCGATACATTCGTTAATTGATAGTCCAGACTTTACGCCTCTTACAATTATATCAATAGCGTTTGTTAGTTCATCAACAAATTTAGCTTGTCTGCGCTTAAAAAGAAATGCGAGAATCCAACTCGGGATACCAAAAGCTGCTACTATGAAAATACAAAAAAAAATTACTGGTGAAAAAGTAGGAACTACAATATAAGCATAGCTTGCGCAGACAACTCCTAAGGTCAGGCTTAACGTGTAAAAAGTTTGCACAGACATATTTACGCCTGCACGCTTAAGGCGAACGTACAGTTTCACGCGCTTATTTTTTCTCTTTTCGTTATCAATTGAACTAAGCGTATCAGCTACAGCTTGTTTACGTCCGGCTCCACGCTCTGTAGCCTCGTTGCGTGGTGCGCGTAAGTTACGAGATTCAATCGCTTTGCTGTAACGCTTCTCGACCTCTTTTTCCTTGGATAGCGATGTAACCGTAAAGATCAGAATGAATACAGAGAGTGACCCGAATATCAGCACTCCTAACTGAACAAGTTGCTGGCTATCCATTAATTTCTCCCAGAATACTGCCATCTATATCTTGCACCTCAGACTTTGCTAACGCCCGCATAAGCTGTTTTTCTTGGTTGTAATATTCAGCCTTTTCAAAAAAACGTGGGCGTGTAATTCCTGTCGAGCGATGTCTTCCAAGTAACTTTCCACTATTAGGATCTTCGCCTGTTATTTCATAAACAAAAATGTTTTGCAGCGTAACAATATCCCCTTCCATACCAATGACCTCTGCAATATGTGTTATTCGACGAGATCCATCTCGTAAACGCGCTGCCTGTACAATTACGTCAACTGATCCGACGATCATTTCTCTAATTGTTTTTGCTGGTAATGCGTAACCACCCATTAGTATCATAGATTCTACTCGGCTTATCGCTTCACGAGGACTATTTGCATGCAGTGTTCCCATAGAACCGTCATGGCCGGTGTTCATAGCCTGTAAAAGGTCAAAAGCCTCCGGACCGCGAACCTCGCCAACTATAATGCGTTCAGGTCGCATCCTAAGGCAGTTTTTGACCAAATCACGCATTGTAATCAGACCTTCACCTTCCAAATTTGCCGGGCGTGTTTCTAATCTAACAACATGCGGTTGTTGCATCTGAAGTTCTGCAGAATCTTCACATGTAATAATGCGTTCATCTTTCTCTATGCAGGCAGATAAACAGTTCAGTAATGTTGTTTTTCCAGATCCGGTTCCCCCAGATACGAGCACATTACAACGTGTCCGACCAATTATTTCTAAAATTTCTCCACCCTCGGGAGATATAGATCCAAAGCTAACAAGCTGATTTAACGTCAAGCTATCTTTTTTAAACTTACGGATTGTAAGCGAAGGTCCATCTATAGCTAAAGGAGGTGCTATCACGTTCACACGTGAGCCATCAGGTAAACGCGCGTCACAAATTGGGCTTGATTCATCAACTCGACGACCTACCTGGCTTACGATACGTTGGCAAATATTCATTAGTTGTTCATTGTCAGTAAAATGCACGTTAGTTTTGATCGTCTTACCGTTCACTTCAATAAACGTTGAATTTGCACCGTTAACCATAATATCAGCAATGTCATCTCGAGCTAAAAGTGGCTCTAGCGGACCGTATCCAAGTACATCATTACAAATATCGTCGAGCAATTCTTCTTGCTCGGTAGTGGACATTACAACGTTTTTAATTTCAAAAATTTCGCTAATAATATCACTAATTTCTTCACGTGCTATGTCTCTCTCTAAAGCAACCAGTTGTGTTAGGTCGATTGTGTCAATTAGCGCGTTAAATATGGTTGACTTTACTTTTAAATACTCTTCTGATTTAGATGATGCAGGTTTTTTGTTCTTCCGTGGGGCTTCAGTAACAGAGATTTTCTGATTTTTTTTTAAAAATGTATCGATGGAAGGGTCCGTTCTTTCCTCGATAGTTGGTTTTTCAGAAATTGGTGGGGCTGATGAAACTATTTTTTTAGTTTGTGTTTCACTTACTCGCTTGCCAAACATATTTGTGTTCCTCGTATACTTCTACATGTTTTTAGCGTGTTAGTTTTAAGCTTTGGAATATGGGAAATAATACTGACTTAATTTGCTTTGACGTTGTGGTGTTTTTGGTTGTTTTTCGGTTTGTTATAATCATGGCTAATTCATGGAATGAGTTAACATATTTAGATTTGTGATTTAGCTCCTCGATCATCTGACCATTGTTAGCAGCAGTTCCGAAAGTTTCACCGTCGAATTCTAAAGTCATAGCAGCAGTTATGTTTATGCCTTTGCAGAACTCAGATGCAGATATCTCTGGACGTTTAGGAGTGTTCACCTTATTGAGGACTAGGTGTGGTGGTCGGTCGTTATTCCTCGTTTGTTTTAACATATCAAAGATGTTCTTGGAGTTTCGGAGATTTGCAAGATCTGGTGTTGCAGTAATTACAACCTCGTCGGACTTTAACAATAAATTTTTAGTCCACGAATTCCATTGATGTGGAACGTCAACCAAAACGTATGGAATATTTTGGCGCGCAATTTCTATTACCGTCTCGCATGTGTCTGGAGAAAGGTCGTGGTTGCGGTCAAGGATAACTGGAGCAGCGAGAATACTTAGATTGTCAGTGCACTTAGCTAGCAATCTATCTAGTAGTTGATCATCAAATCGCTCAGGTGTTTGTAAAGCTTCAGCGATGCCCTGAATAGGATCCTGATTGAAGTTTAATCCAGTGGTGCCAAAAGCAAGGTCGAAATCAGCAATTGAAACGCTAGATTCGACTTGCTTAGATAGTGACCAACCTACATTGTGGCAAATAGTCGAAGATCCAACACCTCCCTTTGCGCCATAAAAGGTAATAACCTGCCCAACAGGTTTATTACTTTGCTCATGATAAAGATTTGAAATCGACTCCATAAACGACAAGGGGCTGATAGGTGCGATGATATATTCACTAACGCTACGCTTTAGCAACTCTCGATAAAGCTGAACGTCATTCGTATGTCCAATAACTACAACTTTGGTGCCTACATCGCAGTATTCGGAAAGTTTATCTAGCTCAAGAACTATATTAGTCCGGTCAAGTGTCGATTCGACGACAATAAGATTTGGAGTAGGGCTATCTTTGTAGTACTCAGTTGCAGCTTTAATTCCTCCCATACCAACATTCACATGTGCTTTAGACAAACGTCGATCTTCTGCACTCATCTGGATCGCATTGGCGGTTTTATCGTCTTCGCAAAAAGCTCGAATCGAAATGCGGGGTATTGGCTTTACACTTATGGGATCTATATTGGCACTGTCGTTAATACCTGAAAGTGCTAACGCTTTACTTTGCGAATTAGGAATGTTGGGTTTATTGAATGGATGTGTTGGATCTGACAAAATTATTTTTCCCTGAATGTTACAATTAATCTTGAACATCAAGCATTGGTGTGTTTATAACTCATTGGGTGAAGCTTCTTTTTCCAACCAAGTCGGCCGGATTAGCAACTGTTGAAAGGTACTTCTGACTGGCACACCCGAAATTTTCATAACTAAAGTTATCAGATTGGTTTGCCAAATTTGTTGGAAAATTTCCGCATTCAGGCCCTTCAGCTGTAAAACTCAAGTATGAGACACGTATGTGATGGTACTTACGTTTGGGTACTGTTTCTAAGTTAATGTCAACAATTGTTGGATCAATGCCTGATAGTTTTATTGTTTCATTTATATCTTTTAGTATTTTTTCTGCTGCTTCAGCATTGTGACTGTTAGTTGGTATGGAAACTAAAAGTCTCCCATTCCTCTCATGGTCAGAAAGAAATTTATACTTTTTAACAAAATTCGAAAGTTTTTTCTTTTGGTTTGTTTGTAACCCTGTAAGCGTGCTTTCAAACCTTATCAGGTGCTGACCCAGTTTTTCGTGGCTTACATTTATAGGATGCATTTCATCACTGTCGAAGTTAGATGCGATTCCAAGTCCACTATCATATTCAATGTTGCTTCTACACGCGGCAACAGAAAAAGAAATCAGTAATGCTACTGCTGTTCTCATAACACCTGAGCGCACGTATGTGAAATTAAACTTGTAATTGTTAGTTCTTTGGGCCATTAATACTTTTTCCAGTTTCACTTTAGTCAACAATAAAGCCATAGCTGTCTTTGAGGCTACCATCTGGCAGCGTTACTGAGCGACCATGAATACGATTTAGGTGACCAAGAAGATATATCTTCTTGTCATCCGCAGGAATTAAGCCATCCGTAGGAGCAGAAATATCGCGCTTCTCAGCTGGGCGAACAACATATGGTGTGACCATCACTATTAGTTCTGTTTCCCGCTTTTGAAAGTCTGTACTTCGGAACAATGATCCCAGTATTGGAAGTTGTTTTAGACCCGGAAAGCCTTCTATATCCTTCTGGATAAAATTCTGAACTAACCCCGACATCGCAAGAGTTCCGCCAGATGGAAGTTCAACCGTAGATTCAGTTTTGCGCTTGGTTAAAGCTGGAACTTTGATTTCGGATAATACGACTGCTCCGATATTAGTTAGCTCAGTTACCTCAGTAAAAATCTTGAGGCTTATACGCCCCTCACTTAACACGGTCGGGGTAAATACTAAACCAACACCATATTCTTTAAAATCTATAACAGGTTGCCCATTTTGCGTACTGACGGGTATCGGGAATTCGCCACCCGCAAGAAAGTTCGCTTGTTCGCCGGAAACTGCTGTAAGATTTGGCTCAGCCAAGGTTCGGACTAAACCATTGCGCTCAAGGGCTTTAAGAGCAAAATCTAAAGTATGTGCTCCTGAAGCTAAAATTCCCTTAATATTATAACTGCTTGTAAGACGAGTATTACTAAGAACTGTGAGGACACTATCACTGTCGATAAAGTTTGAACTTACGTTGATGCCTAATTCTTTTATAATACTGCGCTGAACTTCGGCAAACTTAACTCGAAGCATAACCTGCTCTTCGCCTTCAACGATCAACATATTTATAACTTTGTTGGGATTGCTGGTTTCTCCTATTCGGATTGCGAAGCGTTCTGCAAGCATTACGGCACGAGAAGAATCAGAAGGACTACGAACGTTGCCGGTTAATACTAGCGTATCATTAAGTGACTCTGTAATAATTTTAGAACCTGGAATAAAACGACGTAACATGGTGTCTAAAGGTCTCGTATCAATGTCAATCTGAACTTCAAGCGTAAGAAAGCGGTCACCATTATCATCGAAAAAGAATATGTTTGTTTGGCCTATTAATTTACCAACTAGGTAAACACGGTTTGATGTTTTAACAACCGCTTGAATCATTTTAGGATTGGAAATGATCAGATCCTTTAGCTTTCTAGGTTCTTCTATTTCGATCATAATTGACTTGTTTAGGGCTAAAGTTATGGTTTTAGTTACCAGTTTAGATTTTTTCCAGTCTACCTTTAATACAGATTGGTGGATGCCAAAGTCACGTTGTTCATTAGAACTAAATTTAGTATTAGCCTTTGCAAGGTTGATGATCCCGAGCACCATTAAGCATAACGATAGAAAAATAATAGTTAATTGTGTGAATGGAACTTGATATTTCCGCATGAGTTCTGGCCTTCTGGCAAGCTACATTAATCTTGAACTTCAAACGCTTATTACACACGCAATACTTAAACTTTTTATATTGAAAGGGTCCTAGTCTTATGTGTATCTATTCGGTTACACTTACTTACCCCACACATGGATTATATTGACTTTTTCATATTTATTAGGGTCATTATTGTCTGTGATACTTCGAAGAGCCAAAGTGATTTTGCCTTCCGACTTGACATTATCGAGCGTTAATTTTTCAACTTCAGCAGGTGTTAATTCTAAAACTGCAACTTTTCCATCAAAATCTTGATCTATATCCTCAACCATTAATTCTTTACCAATTGCTAAGATACGGATATTTTGCAAAATAGTTTCTGTACGATAAATCGGATAAACTTTTGTACCAACATTAATAGTTGACAACACGTCGACGTGGTCATTCGGAGCAATCAATTTTCCGGCAGCCGAGTAATCAGTTATCTTGACGGAGGTAGCGCGCTTACCTTTTGGAAGAATAGAGGAAAGAAATCCACCTTTGTTATAATTTATTAACTTACTCTGAATGATAGGTTCATTCTTATGAATTGTTGAATGGACTATGCTGCCAACAAATTGGTTTGTTGCATCTGGTGAATTTTCTTTTTTGATATAATTTAGAGCTACTGAGCCTTTAGGCCACTTTTTCCAGACAAATTGATTTGGAGAAACTATATCTCCGAGTTTTAGATCTTCATGCGCTACTAAAATATCAATGGTATCGACTGTTTTTACAGTCTCAATTATTTTCGGTTTTTGATTAATAATGTTTTGTATACCCACAAAAGCAATCAATCCCGCGATGCCTGCAATACTAAAACCTATAATCTGGGCTCGTCTCATCTTGCAACCTCATTATTTACTGTTGGACCGCAGGTACTTTCTACCCGTTTCACAGGATCTCTTATAAAGTTCAACAGCTGGTTAATCGATGGCAAAAATGGATTAGAAAATTCATTATAAATTTAAACTGTAATGAGATTATTAGTGTCTGAAAATTTTGAATTTTCAAATTTTCCTAGAGTGGTGCAAAAAATTATAAAATGTAATTATTTTCAAGTATTTGCCAAGTTGATTATTACTCTAGTGTAAGTGGTATAGACGAAAAGCATGGCTAGCAGCATATTAAAGATCGCTTTAATGTATCCAAAATTCGGAAAAAAGTTTGTTATTATATTGAATTTATCGGCCAACTGAGTTTGAAATAATGGCACTTTTTGCTAACTACAATGTCCTGTAAATTGTAACTTTTTTTTAGCTAGAATTCTAGGCGTGATGTAAATTGCTGTATTGCGCATTTTATCAATTAAATATATTTGATTGGTGTAATCGGGTATCAATTTTTATATGTGAACCGTTTACACCTCAAATTGTTTTAAGGACGTAGCATCGATAGTAATTAATGGAACATGATATTGTATGGTTAAGTAATTGAAATACCTTTTTAGCATGGCTTGAGTTTGATTGCCTACTAAAGTTATCTTCGAAATAATATTTAAACAAACCTTTTTCAATCTTAGCCTGCAGTAGACAAAAACCAAGGGGTTGTAGGGAAAGTTATTAACGCACCAGTAGTTAATGCTATAGCGTAAGGAATACCCTCTTTTTTGTTGTGAAGGCGCATTGCCCACTTTACATCTACTAGCCAAAATGGTGGTAAAATAGAACGATATAAAATAATAGCCACGGATAAACAAGCACCCGCTAAAGTTACGAAGAGCATATAAGTTGGAAAATCGTAACCAATCCAAAGTGAAGCTACCGCCAATAGTTTCGCGTCACCACCTCCAACAGTACCTAGTGCAAATAGTAAAATGCCAATGGTTAAGATAACTGAAGCTATAACTAAATGAGCGAGAAATTGGTTCCAATCCATACCTGTCAATGGAGCAAATATTATAAAGCTTACCAGTAATACTATTGAAATTTTATTTGGGATTGTCATTGTAAAAAGGTCAAGCATAGAGGCGAGAACCATTGCTGCGGGGAAAATCATCAATATATAGTGGTCATACATATTATATGTTCCTTTTTACAGGTTAAAAGTTAACATATAGCACTGACTCAAGTCTTCATTAACTCAGATAAAACTATGTCATGACTTGTTAAGAACTATTGCTTATTCCGAGTTTGAATGCGGAATATTATCCGTGTGATTTTAATTAACATTGATTTTTTTACTTTTAAAAACACCTTTACATAAGGCAGATGGTTTTTAAATAAAAGTTTTATGAATCAGCTAGCCTGTGTTTGCTAATTTTTCTTGAACCTTGTCAAAGGTTAAGCCTATTTCTGTTCCAAGCTGTTCGGCAGCAAATATGATTCCTACCGCAATCAGTGCAGCTAGCAGTGCATACTCTATAGCAGTAGCACCTGACTGAGAGTTTGCAAAACTTGTGATTAAAGATTTCATTTTTACTCTCCATACTAAAGACTACTAGAAACTTTTTATGTCTTTTTATTCAAAATACTCTGAAAGTAATAACAGATAACTAATTTATTTAAAATAATGATATGGAGTCTAATTTAAAGTAAATAAAAGGTTATATAGATAATGGATGTATGAATTTAAATTATTCTAAATCTCGTTGTCACCTATAGATTAAAAAAAAAACCATCTGCAGGTGAAGCAGATGGTTTTTTAAAGTAAAATTATATGAATGAGCTAGCCTGCGCCTGCCAATTTTGTTTGAACCTTGTCAAAGGTCAAGCCTATTTCTGTTCCAAGCTGTTCGGCAGCAAATATGATTCCTACCGAAATCAGTGCAGCTAACAGTGCATACTCTATAGCAGTAGCACCTGACTGAGAGTTTGCAAAACGTGTAATTAAAGATTTCATTTTTACTCTCCATACTAAAGACTACTAAAAAATTTATATGTCTTCATATTTAAAATACCCTGAAAGTAATAACAGATAACTAATTTATTTAAAATTTTTATATAAATTTCTGAATATTTGTGTTGTTTGGTAAATATTATATTTCAATATTAGTATAATTATAAATTAAAGATTTACAATTAAATAGGTCATTTAATCTTTTAGTAGACTTTTTTTGAGGCATAACATTTACGCATTATACTACAACGCTCCGGTCCCGTATAATGCATGGTTGAGCCTGCTGCTGGTTTGATGAATTGACAAATTTGGTCTATTCCATCTGATGTTAACCATCTTTGGCGTCGACCACGCTGAACTGCAAAACAGTCTGCAAGCTCTTCACTAGGACCGCGAAATTGATGACCACATTCGTGTGAGTAAATCCAAAGCTTTACTGGAGTCGAAACCTGAGTAATGAGAGTAGGATTAAGTATAACAAAGCCTGGAAAGGCGGCACCATAATCATCAAGTGTTGGATCAAGCACTGTTGGCCGCCGTCCGCAAGTAAGTCGATGTCCATCTAATACGAGCTGGCCTGCCGGAATGATTATCGCGTTGCCAACATGTGCGGCATATTCAGTAACTTTAAGAGGCTCTAGATTAGCGCGCGCAAAATCCTGCCGCAATGCCGTTAGCATCAGAAGTAATATAATTAATGATGTTACTCTTGTACTGGCTGAATACATATTATTGTCCCTCATATGAATTCTACAGAACTTTCAGCGCTACTATTTTGGGTTAATGTTTTTGAGCATGGTTTTTGAAGAAAGATATGTATATAGAGAGTATTCAAGTTCTAATTAATAAATCACATTTTATTTTCGAAGTGAAAATTTTAACGTATGGGATAAGAGATAATTGTGAGTTTTTTTAAGACTAAATTTATAGGTGTAAGCAGTTATGTAAGTCTGACATTTATATTAAGAATAATGTCAAAAGGTTCGAAAGGATAAAAGTTTTGGTATGCGATCAGTTGTCCGTAACTAGTCTTATTGCACTTGGTTCAAATATAGGAGATAGGCTTTCACATTTACAATTTGCCGCTAACGCTATTAATGCCAATCAGCATATCATTTTGATGAGCATTTCTAGTCTCTATGAGACAACTCCAGTTGGCGGGCCTAAAGACCAAGAATCTTACTATAACGCAGCAATTTTGGTACGTACTACGCTTTCGGCGAAGCGTTTGTTAATATTTTTAAAAGCAATTGAGTATAATAGGTTGCGTAAAAATTTGGTGCGTTGGGGGCCTAGGACGCTGGATCTTGATCTGCTAACTTATGGAACACAAATAATTAATGAAGATAATTTAAGAGTACCCCACCCAAGAATGCAATACCGAAAGTTTGTGATGGCACCCGTGTGCGACGTGGCACCTCTTCAAACGCATCCAGTGCTAGACCAGAGAATGTGTGATATTTATTCTAAAATAAAAACTAATTGTAACAAAGTAATTAAATTGGGTGAAATGTGGAGATGAACTTAAGTTAGAAATTGCTTATATATTAGTAAGTTTAATAGTCGCATGAAAATCTTGGTGTAAACCTGAAGATGCGAAAAATCTAAACATTCTTAAATTTAAACCAATAAGGGGAGATTTGGTGACCCCGGGAGGATTCGAACCCCCGACCTGACGATTAGAAGTCGTCTGCTCTATCCAGCTGAGCTACGGGGCCGTGGTAATTCGGTCAACTGAAGTAACTTGCCTAGTAAAAAGGGTATTAGTGCGTCCACGATTCTAGCTTGTCGTACCTAAAGTTATCAGCGTAAGATTTCTTGACAATCTTTTTAGGCTTAGAATTAAAGATCGAGCATTCAATACTGTTTCGCTCTGCATAGGCCACTGCTTGTTCTTTACTTTCAAAACGTAATCTAACGTAGCGATTAACATCTGTGGCTGTTACCCACCCCATGAGTGGATCGATGCCGCCAGGGCATTTAGGCTCATATTCAAGCACCCATGGCTTAATATGGCTTTTTCCAGATTGCATAGCATTTTTAGCAAGTTTGAATATTCTGGCTGACATGTGCAGGAACCTAATACTTATTTGTGGTCGGGGCACGATGATTCGAACACCGGACCCCCTGCTCCCAAAGCAGGTGCTCTACCAGGCTGAGCTATACCCCGATTTGAATTAATATATATAATTTGTAATGTTAGTCAAGCACTAAGAATTAAATGAAAATCGTCTTAACTGTAGTTTTCCGTGCTTTAAGGCACTCTTTTTAAGAAGTTGTTTGCACGAATGGCATGCATTTGAAGAGTAGTTTAGCGTTGCTGTTAATCATCCAGTAAAATCATAATTTTTTAGTACATTCGCCTAGACTTTTAACAATACTAGTTTATGAGAAGCAGAGAAAGAAAATGAAGCAAATAAATCCTGTGTGACAGGGTATTTATTGCTGATTATGGATTGTTGAGCAGGCCCATTTTATAAATGAAAGCCTGCTCAATTAAAGTTGCCTTCAGTGCTGTGACGGCAAACTTGATGACAATCCATCTGGACGTAGTTCAGCAGCCATGCATCCCTTACAACCTGCCCCCCATCGCACCTGCACGATTTGCCCAGGCCGCAATTCAGTAAATCCAAATCGGCGCAAAGTTTCCATATGCACAAATATGTCAGGTGTACCTTCTCCGCGCGTCAGAAAGCCAAAGCCACGAATTCGATTGAACCACTTAACCATGGCACGCTCCCAATCGCTTTCAGGCTGAACTATAACATGAGTACGTTGTGGGAGTTGAGATGGATGAATTGCTGTGCTCTCGTCCATGTTAAGTATAGCAAATGCTTGAAGCCCTTTGGGGCGACGTAGCACTTGGCAATGAACGCGTGAACCTTCATAAGCAGTTTGATAGCCCCCAGCTCTTAGACAGGTTATATGGAGGAGAACATCCTCCAACTCGTTGTCTGGCACAATAAAGCCAAATCCTTTACTTGCGTCAAACCACTTAATAGACCCAGCGACTTCGAAAACATCAAGAGTTGCGCCTTCTGGAAGACCTCCGATTTCGTTAGTTAGTTGATCAAAGTCTGGAATAGAATCAGAAATAATTTTGGTATCCCCCATAGTGACCCCGCGTACTAATGGTTACCTAATTCTACAAGGCTAATATAAATATAGCTCGTGTGCTTAAATACGGATTTTTTCGGAGAGTTCTTACACTATTAAGTGTTCGAATCTGCCATAAGAAATCAGCTAATAGAAACATACCATCGACGCAGAAAGGGGAAAGCTTTAATTATTGTAGCGAAAAAAACGAACAAATTAGTCCTTATTATCAAGAGTATAGAGGCATCTTAAGTTGTTGTTTTACTTTAAAAAAATTTTTTTATTTTGCTGTTGATTATTTTGTTGATATCGTACTATTAATAGACTATTCATATTGTACGTCCGAGAGAAATGTGTCCTTAAAGCAACGATAATTCTGGTGCGATTCTCATGTCCGCAGCTACGCGTGTTGTTTTGGGTGTTTTCCCAATCAATGATCCATTAGCCGCTTGAGCTTGGTGTTGCAAGGTATCGTTAATGTTGGGGCTTAATAAAAAAATCTTTCAACTTTCTAACAGATACTTAGAAATACAGCCTTCCCGTTATTAAAGTTTTTTTAGTCTATAGTGGTGGGAAACTTAATAGGTGATTACCATTTACCTTAAAATTTCAATTAATTAAATCGTGACTAAAGCTAGAATTTTGGGATGGTTTAATTACAGCTAACTTAATAAAGCTTAGTCCGTCTTGATAGAATATTGATAAAACTTTACATATATCTATTGGACCTTAGGTGCCGAATTTATAGAGTGTTATTTTACTTTAAAAAGCTACTTTTAGAAAATCATGGCGACCTAATTTAATAATAAAGTTAAAGTAAACATTTAGAAATTTTAGCCGCGGGACAATTTTGAATGCCTAAAATGACTTTTTTAAACCACGATGGTTCTGAAAAAACGGTAGACGCTCAATCTGGCGCTACTATCATGGAGACAGCTAGGTTGCATTTTATAAAAGGTATCGACGCAGAATGTGGTGGTGCTTGTGCTTGTGCTACTTGTCATGTGTATGTGCAGGAACAATGGATAGAGAGGGTTGGTAGGCCCTCTGAAATGGAAGAGGACATGCTGGACTTTGCTTCTAATGTGTTAAAGAACAGTCGGCTATCATGCCAGATAAAGATGACAGACGAACTTGATGGTTTGATAGTTAAGATTCCAGAAAAACAATTTTAGATAAATTATGAAGTATTTTATGCTGAAATATAGTTTTTAGAGTGGTAAGTATTATAAAAATCTATGTGAGCGGTCATTATAGCCACCTTTTAGGGCTTGAGAGTTGGCCTTTACAGTATTAATTACATTTATTTTTAGGGATTTTAGGTGTCAAAGATTTAATGCTTCAGTATCACAGTTAATTAACTGGTGCAGCTCTGCTGTATCCGCTTCTATGGCAAGCTCTAAGTTTACAAGAAATTGTGTGTTGTAATTATATTGACGACTATAAAACCTATTGCCAATGAGTAAGCTATTTTAAATAGCGCTAATTTTTAGGCCTACTATTTGTGACCTTATATTTAGCTAATTTCAATAGAAACTTTGGCTTTTATCATTGAACACTACAAGGTAAGGCCCTTTCTGATACTCGAAAACTGACATCTCTACTTTACAAACCTGAGCGAAGAGTGCTTCATTTCTGTCTGACAGTTAGAGTATAGAATTTTTTTAGCTTAATCTTGTTTGAATGTTAGAATAATAGTAATGAATTATGGAAATTTACCAACTAATTTGGATTACTGTAATAGATAGCATTAAAATTGAGCTTTAGTTTCATACGGTAAGCTGATAATTCGCATGAAAGATATCAACAAGCTTTTATAATTTTTAAGATGTATCAGTAGTACGCAATCTTGCGAGTATTGCAATGGGTATCTTGTTAAGAAGTATGACTTTGCTGACTTGTTTTAAAGACATATGTATGTACGAAACGAAATAAATGAAAGTATGGACGTTAGAGTGGTGTTTATTGAAGATGCGATTTTGATCAAAAATCTGCGGTGTGTGCACTGTGTTAAGGAGGTCAGATGAGTGATATGATTTTGTGGGCTTCTAAGTTTTTTATGAAACTAAAGATCTTAATCGCTTATTGAAATTACGCGGTATACCTTTATTATTAATAATAATCTTCTAAGTTGAAGTGATTCCAACATTTGCATTAGACGGTATTTTTACGGATTAACTGTATAATAAGGAAAAATAACTTTTTACTAATTGTACCGGTTTAGTATTTTTTTAGTATATGTATCGGTAGTTTATGAGCTTGGTGACTCAGGTTCATATTCATAACCAGACTTTGTTTTTATATTTCTGCGGCAGCTGAGCATATATAATGCACGCTCAAAGGAATACATGCTTCTTGACAAGGCCTTAACGGAACGCTCAGCTCGACGCAAAGAACGATCTAGTTCTGCCATCGTGCGTGCCATTCCGGGATCTTCGTCCTCGAGCCAAACTGTAAAGACTTTTAGGTAAATCGATCCCATACCCACAGTTTTTAACCTGCCGAGCATGCCGTTAGTAGAAACTCCTGAAGCTTCTAGCATCCACTTTTGGGAATTAAATATTCTCTGAACTAAGCATGGATTAGGTATTAGATCAAAGGCAATAGATCTAATACTTTTTTTGAAAGGCTGCATTACATCAAAACGTGTCATAATGGTTTCGAGTATGCTATCTCGCAATAACTGATCGTTGTTTGTTGTCTTAATCTTGGATAAAACTTCGTTATCTAGCGCAGCTGTCAGAAAATCTAAAATATGCTCTTTGGATGGTGCAATATGTTTAATTACAGAAATTGAAATACCAGAATCTATAGCTATCATACTAAGTGTGATTTTTGACCACTCTTGTTCAGCTGCCAGTTTCATCGCAGAAGCAGTAATTTTACCCTTGGATGTTGTTAGATCGAACATAATGTTGTGCTCATTGAATTATAGGTTTAAGGTTAGTTCTAGTAATTAATTGCAATTTATATCCACATCTTTAAAAGTTAATTAATTGAGGATTTAATTTTTACCGAAAGCACATTTAAGAAAATTTTCATGCCTGCGCATTAGTTTTCCTGGTTAGCCTAAAATGCAGGTAATTTTTGTCTGCCGAGAAAAAAAATCCGAGATATATCAGACATATCGATTGTTACCATCAACTATTGATAAAATAATAACGATCTACCTTAAAAGAATATTTCAATTAACTTGCTTATGCGACTAAGCCCCATTACCACTTTGTATGTTACTATCATTTTTAAGTTGGTTTTTATCAATCAATAGCTTTTCAACAAACACTAAATAGTAAATTTATATCATCGACTAAAGCGCTTAAGAACTTGTAGTTCTTTGATACAGTGTGCAAGGCTAAGTGCAACTTTGTCAAAGAAAATATTTGATGTTGTCATTATTATAAATTGTTAATTAGGACATATGTAGAGATGGTAAGCTTTAATCATGAAACTGTGCTAGGAGTACAACACTGGACCAATACTCTTTTCAGCTTCACCACAACACGCAACCCGGCTTTCCGTTTTGAAAATGGACAATTCGCTATGATTGGTGTCAAGTGCAATAGTACTCCTTTGGTTCGCGCCTATTCTATGGTCAGCCCGAATTATACTGAACAGCTAGAATGGCTCTCAATTAAAGTTCCGGATGGACCTCTAACATCAAGATTACAGAGCGTAAAGGTTGGTGATACGATTTTGGTAAGCAAAAAACCATTTGGCACGCTAGTTATTGACAATTTAAGTCCTGGAAGGCGTTTGTATCTTTTAAGCACTGGAACTGGGCTAGCGCCATTCATGAGTATTATAGGTGACCCCATTACCTACGAGCGGTTCGGTAGTGTAGTCTTGGTACACAGTTGCAGGTACGTTGCCGAATTAGCTTATGCTAAACGGATCAAAGAAGAGTTGCCTAACCATGAATTTCTAGGTGAATTGATAAAGCAAAAACTGATTTATTTTCCCACAGTAACACGTGAGCCATTTGAGAACACAGGCCGTATTACAGATATCGTAGCTTGCGGAGAGCTTTTTGAAAAAATCGCGATGCCATCTCTTGATCCATCTGTAGACCGCGTTATGTTATGTGGAAACCCAAACTTTATTGTCGATATGAGAACTATTCTTGAAGCTTTCTCTTTTAGAGAGGGTTCTAGTAATAATCCGGCAGAATATTTAGTTGAAAAAGCTTTCGCCGAAAGATAAGTGATGCTGACACAAGTTTATTGCGTACATATCTTGTTGTTTCAAACTGTAAAAAATTCATTGTTAACATGAAGCCTATAAACCGAATCGTTGATGACTAGTTGCTATTATTACACATACAGTTTTCTAAAATATAACTGCTAATCTTATAATTTTATGAAATCTGTTTGTTAGCATATTGTTGACCTGTTTTTGTTCGTTAGTCTTTTATGCAGAAAGTTGTAAGTTTTTGCCAAATAATCAGAAAGAGTTCAGCATACATCTGATCCTTAAGTATATGCGGTTCTATTAGCTATTAAGATTCTGTAATGCACCTTGTGCGTCAAAGCCTATGAAGACCTCAAATTCACCCGG
>JABSQE010000060.1 GCA_013214245.1 Hyphomicrobiaceae bacterium | reverse complement strand
TCTCAAAATTCAGTCTTTTATGCGTTAAAAACTCTAAAATTTCGCTGGGGATCTGCCCCAGACCCCGCACGGCCCCGGCCCCCCTGACGCTCCTCTAGTTGGGTTGCCTCACATGAATAGCCTTCTAAAGCCTTTGACTAGTGAACTAGATCTTTATCAGTCTGTTGAAATTTGTGAAATCAAAAGAGAATCTAATAGTTGGCAGCTTCAATCATCGAACAATCAGGAGTACGGACCGTTTGATTCGGTCGCTGTTTGCATTCCAGCGCCGCAAGCTCGAAATCTTGTAATGACTACAAAGCCTTGTTGGTACAGAATTTTAGATTCTGTTAAATATGAGCCGTGTTTGACTGCTATGATTGTTCTAGAAGGTAATAAGCCTGATTTTAGATATGCGAGCTTGGAAAATCACCCGCAGGTTTGGCGCCAAATAGAGCAAGTTGAGAATGGAAAGTGTGCCGCTAATTTATCTTGCTGGGTTGTGCACGCGACGCCGGCCTGGAGTTCTGCTTACTTAGAGTGTGATTATTCACAGTTTGCTAATGAACTTGCGCGCGAATTTTTGCTCCTAAACGAACTCTCTCATGAGAATCTTTTGCGTCTCAATGGACATAGATGGCGTTACGCCCGAGTTAATATCCCTTTAGGAGAGCTTTCACTTTTTGACAATGAACTACAGCTTGGGCTGGCCGGCGACTGGTGTCTTGGTCCTAATGTTGAGAACGCCTTTTGTAGTGGTATCGATATTGCAGATAAGTTCCTACTAAACATTTCGAAATCTTAGCTATAGTCCATCTACAATTGTTTCAGTGTTTTGAGTTGTTGTACTATTACAAATCAATATACATGATTTAATCTGACATTCTAAACATATAAGCGAATGAGTTGCTTAATACAGCATAATGTACTAAGTAGCAACTGTTTGCATGAGGCGTGTGAAGGAGCTTCTGTTATTATGTCCATAAATGAAATATTCGAAAAAAGTGAGTGCCAGTTTAAAAATCAACGATTTTGAGCAATCATTGGTATTTAGATTGTCAAGTTTTAGCCAGTTGATTATGCCTCTTAGTTTAACCTCTGGTTTGTTAAAAGTTAGTTAAAGCAACAGTTGATAAGTAATTTACTAAGTTTTATAATAAGGATATTTTATGAGCTTCATATCTAACGCGCTCAGTCGAATAAAGCCTTCTGCGACGATAGCTCTCACTCAATTGGCGAGGGATTTGAAATCCCAGGGAAGGGACGTTATATCCCTAGCAGTTGGTGAACCTGATTTTGATACGCCAGATCACATAAAAGAAGCAGCAATTCTTGCGGCTCGGCGAGGAGAAACCAAATACACTCCTGTTGCGGGAATCTCACAATTACGTGAGGCGGTAGCTGCTAAGCTGCAACGTGATAATTCTCTTCACTACAATATGAATCAGGTAATTATCAGCAACGGCGGTAAGCAAGTTATTTTTAATGCGCTCATGGCAACATTGAATCCAGGTGATGAAGTAATCTGTGTTGCCCCGTATTGGGTCAGTTACCCAGAGATAATAGCTTTGTGTGGCGGAAAGTGTGTAATTGTAACTGCACACGAAGAAGACAATTTTAAACTGAAACCAGAAAATTTAAAAAGTGCTATCACGCCACGGACTAAATGGATCATCTTAAATTCGCCTTCCAATCCAACGGGTGCTGCTTACAGTTACGAAGAGCTTAAGTCGATTACAGACGTGATTGTTGAGCAAGATCACGTTTGGGTTCTTTCTGATGACATTTATGAGCACCTTATTTATGGCGACCATGAATTTGTGACAGTAGCGCAGGTTGAGCCGAGCTTATATGAGCGCACGCTAACCGTGAACGGTCTGTCAAAAGCTTATGCAATGACCGGCTGGCGGCTTGGCTTTGGTGCTGGACCAACACATCTGATCAAGGCTATGGAAACACTTCAGGGACAGCAGACCTCTGGAAATTGTAGTATCGCACAATGGGCCGCTGTTCAGGCCTTGAATGGTCCACGTGACCACCTTAAGATGTTTCGTAAAACTTTCAAAGAACGCCGCGATCTAGTAGTATCAATGCTTAACCAAATAACTGGCATGTCTTGTGCCACTCCTGAAGGCGCCTTCTATGTTTATCCTTCATTTAGAGAATTAATTGGAAAATCGACACCATCTGGTCGAATAATAAAAACGGATGAAGACTTTGTTATGGAGTTGCTAAATAGCAAAGGTGTCGCTGGTGTTCATGGTTCAGCATTTGGTCTTGGTCCGAACATGCGCATTTCATATGCAACTTCTACCGAGTTGCTAAATGAAGCGTGCTCGCGAATCAAAATATTCTGTGATAATTTACAATAGCTAGTATAGAAAATTTTTAGAACCAACTTAGAGTTTCGAAGGCCTTATAACACTTGTTTTTTTCGGCCCTTTTATAGTATCCGTAAGAAGAACTTAGTGTAGTAAATATAGTCTTAATTTGAAGACTTAGAGTTATATTCGGACTTTGACATTGAACCAACGGTCTATTCTAGTAGATCCAGAGCTTGATCGAAGATTTTTCCTTAGTGATGGGCGCACGATATCGTATCGAGAGTACGGTGCGCTCAACGGCCGAGTCGTCTTGGCGCTACATGGAACGCCAGGTTCGCGACTCAAGTATAAACCAGCACACATAGCCGCCGGCACTCGTGGTTTGAGGATAATATCACCAGACCGTTGGGGGTATGGTTTTACTCAAGCACCCAGGACACGTTCTCTTAGTTTCTATAGTGACGACATAATTGAGTTTACTAAGGCTTTAGGGGTGGCTTCATTTTCTGTTGTAGGTATATCTGGGGGAGCACCATTTGCTGCAGTATTAGCTGCCGAAATGCCAGAATATGTCGTTAAGCTTGCGTTGGTTTCTCCGGTAGGGCGAGTTGCAGAAAAACATCTCTCTAAAGCAGACATTTACTCGAAATATCCGCTTAGACGGTTTCACCGTTTTTGTTTTCTTAGTTTGCCACGTGTTCCTGGTGCAACACGCATTTTCTTCTGGTTGTATCGTCTTGCGATGATCATAGCTCCAGCACATGCTGTCAAGATTGCTATAGCGGGTTCTAGCATTTCTGATAAGCGCGCAATGTCTTCTGTTGAAAGTAGGCACACATTAGGTAAGACCTTTGCAGCTGGTCTGCAAAACGGTGTTTTGGGCCCAATTATTGACCTCAATTTATTCGCAGTAGATTGGGATTTTGATATAAAAAAAATTCGTAGCAGTACGAAATTGTGGATAGGTGAGGATGATCTGAATGTACCAATAGGTAGTGTTTTGGCTTTAGCCCGTGATATTTCTGGAGCTACGCTTTTAGTTATTAACAAGCAAGGTCATTTTTGGATTTCAGAAAATTTTAGCGATGTCCTAGATTGGATCGCTGGTATAGAAACTACGAGATAGTTTTTGATGTACATATCAGATTCCTAACATCTAATCGTGATGGTATCCATTTTAAATCATTATGTAAATCATGACCTTATCGTTAAGAATTTTGAAGTTGTTGAATAATATGAGGGGTTTCAGTAGAGGAAGTTCCTTCAGAAAGGCTCTCGAACATTTTATATGCCCTATGGGCTTTGTTTTGCGCCCAAACTGTTTATCCTAAACACAAACTTTAGCATGTATAATTGCTGTTGTTGTTCTGGATACTAAGACATCTAAGGCAGAAGAGTAAGTTTCTAAGGTTGAGATTGAAACTTTTCATCGCATTTTTAGACATCATCTGATCAATATGATAATATAAAACAATTACACGATTTGGCAAAAGAAGAAGTATTTGGATTTTAAATCTATACCCAAAAAATTTCTGAGCTTAAGGCGCATTACATCAATTTAGTAAGGTGTCATCATCCAATTGTATCTGCTTCGAAAGAATTTATTGAGGTAGCGAAACGAAGGCCGGCTAATATAAATGCGGTTTACAAAAAAGTTATAATGAAGCGAGGTATAAGAGTACTGACCACGTTATAAGAATAATATTAAACAATTATACACTCATAATCAATTGTATCTACTAATATTAAGCCCTTGGCAATTTATGTATAAGATAAGTAGATTGTACCTACTACTTATAAATATCCTGTACTGTTTATTTTTTTGGAAAAGTATACGTATTATAAGTTTATTGAACCACTGTTCGATTAACTAGTAGTTTTCTCTAATTGGTTAATCTCTTTTAGTTGCACGTTTAATTTCTTTTTACTTTGTTTGCCTTTCCGATTTATGAAAAATAATTTCGAATATGTCTTAGATTTTTCAAAAAAGACTAATTATTAGGCCGCTCGATACACATTTATTTATATCATTGTATATAGACAAGACTTATTTACAGCGGAGTTCAATAACATGTGCTTATAATTTCTATAAGAGTTTAAAAACTACCATTAAAGGTTAAAGTTGAGTTCTATGTAATTTAAATTATTTTAACAACGTTACATTTGAAAATTGTGAAATTATGCAATACAAGTTTAAACTCTTAATATTTTAAAAAGCATTAATAGTATACGTTTGTTTTTAAATTAGCGTGTATTAATTACTCTTCAGCTTGTTTAGTTACGAAATTGTTATCTACGTGTTCTTGCTAAAGTTGATTTAGTGATCCTAAATAGAGCCACATGTGCGCTAAATAATTTAATTAATAAAAATCAATAGCTTGAAAAGCGATAACACAAATACAACATCTCTCAGCACTGTCTCGAATCTTATAGGAAATAAACATTATGGATGGCAAAACGACAAATCGTATTGGTATCTGGATCTCAAGTCATAGTATAAGTTTTGAATTCGATACAGTTAATTAAGTTTCAAATTTTTCTGGTGCAAAAAATAGCATCGCCAGCTAGACAGTAAAATGCTAAGTCGTGTTATCCTAAAAAGGAGCTTACTATATAAAACTTTGCATTTTTGAGATACAAATTAGGAGAGTTCAAGTGCATTTAAGACAATTGGTTCTCATAGCTTTAGCTGTAACTAACTTTGTTGCCGGCGTATCTGCTCGAGATCGAGTTAAAATCGCTGGTTCTTCGACTGTTCTGCCTTATGCAAATATTGTTGCTGAAGAGTTTGGCAAGACTTATTCAGAGTTTAAAACCCCAATTATAGAATCTGGCGGCTCATCAGCTGGTATAAAGCTTTTTTGCCAGGGACTTGGCACAAGCACTATTGATATAGTTAATGCTTCACGGAGAATACGTGAAGAAGAAATCAAGGTTTGCAAGAACAATGGTGTCGAAAATATTATTGAAATAAGTTTTGGTTACGATGGTATTATTATTGCGACTGGTGTTAACACTAGAGCTTGGGCACTTAAGCCAAAAGATGTTTATCTCGCCCTAGCGGCTAAGATCCCCGCAAACGGTCAAATGGTAAAAAACCCACACAATACCTGGAAAGATGTAAATATTAAACTCCCTAATTGGCAAATTGCTGGTTACATTCCGGGTGAAAAGCATGGAACACGTGAAGTTTTTGAGGAGAGGCTTCTGCGTGTTGGCTGTATAGAGGCAGGTGCTGAAAGCATTATGGAAACTTTAGGTGTGGATAAGAAAAATGTTGATAATTTGTGCATAGCAGTTCGTAAAGATGGTGCAGCGGTTGATATTGACGGTGACTATAACGAAACTTTAGCTCGTCTTCAGTCAAATAATACTGGTGTTGGTATCTTAAGCTTACTATTTTATGAGAAAAATTTAGACAAGCTAAAAATAGCAAGCATTAGCGGGATTAAACCGTCTTCAGAGACAATCTCATCAGGTGAATATCCGGTTTCCCGTCCATTGTACTTCTACGTTAAGAAAGACCATATTGGAATGGTGCCTGGCCTTGATGAATATCTTAAGTTCTTTATCTCAAAAAGAATTATAGGTAACGAAGGCTTGCTAGCTGAATACGGTCTAGTTCCAATGCCTGTCATTGAATACATAGCTTTGCTGAAAAAAGTCAAAACTTTAAAAACTATGTAATGCTAAAATTTATCGTTTTTTGTTAGTGTTAGGGTGTGTTTTAAAATATAGCTTCATACTGTAACTGCTTTGACACATAAGATTACATACTGAAATACAGTAAATTTAAATTGATCAAAGTGCCTATCTTTTTGTATGGAAGTAAAGTTTTTTTTTGATTAGTATCGTGTTCTTTGAAGAGTTGTTCTTTACCGAATGTAAAATAAATCGACGAACATTCTTAAAGCGTTCTAAATTAGACTGTTTAAAAGTTACAGACTTCATTTAGCAGTTTGCTTTGGGAAGAAGGAGTTGCGTGTCAATGCTATTCATCGTATTGGGGCTTGTTGTAGCTGGCCTTATCGCATTTATAGTGGGCGTAGCACGTATCAAAATTGCAACGAATATTAATCCTACAATTAAGATGCATTCACGAGTCGGCTATTACGGCACATACAGCTTGATCTGGACCACAGTACCTGCACTCATTGTTACGTTGTTGTGGAGTTCTATTTCACCACATACTATAAACATGGTAGTGAAAGCTGATATTATGAAGTCTGCTCCGCAGCTTACAAAAGCGGAACATACCCTAATAATGGGGCACGCTAGTTTGCTTGCTGAGAGAATATTAGCTTTGAATCTACAAAAAAATGAAATTCTTTTAAGCGCCCAACGCAGTATGGCTACAGCTGGCGAGTTGTTTCAATTCTTGAAAAAAGAAGGAGTAGTATTTGGAGGTCTGCCACAGCCCCATGTAATCTCTGCCGCTTTAAATCTTGTTGTGCTAAAAGAACAGAGTCTTTGGTTCATCACGAGCATAGCTAGCGTTTTATCATTAGTTGGTTTTTTGTACGCTTTCATAAGAGTCCGGCCACGTATGCAAGCTCGAAACTCAGTAGAGGCTGTAGTTTTGGCCGGTTTTATATTTGCCTCTATGATCGCTGTGCTCACAACTTTTGGTATTGTAGCATCTGTGGTGTTTGAAACTGTGGAATTTTTTAATCATGTTTCTTTAGATAATTTTTTTTTAGGAACAACTTGGGATCCACGTTTTACATCTGCTGATTTAAACAGAGGTGAGGGTCAATTTGGCTTTCTCCCATTACTATGGGGTACATTGTACATCACGTTTGTATCGCTGTTATTTGCTGTTCCGATAGGACTGCATACTGCTGTTTATCTTTCTGAATATGCAAGTACTAGGTTCCGCAATGTAGTTAAACCTTTGCTCGAAATTTTAGCGGGTATACCGACTATTGTATACGGTTTCTTTGCATTGATTACCTTTGGACCTTTCCTGCGTGATACGGGTGCTATTCTAGGTTTTGACATTACTTCAACAAGTGTACTGTCAGCAGGTATGGTAATGGGCATTATGATTATCCCTTTTGTTTCATCATTATCGGACGACATTATTTCAGCTGTTCCACAATCGTTACGAGAGGGATCTTACGGTCTTGGTGCGACGAAGTCTGAGACAATTCGACGTATAATACTTCCAGCCGCACTACCTGGTATTGTAGGGGCTGTGCTTTTAGCGGCATCGCGTGCAATTGGTGAAACAATGATCGTGGTTTTAGCTGCTGGTATCGCTGCCAATTTAACAATAAATCCATTAGAGCCAGTAACAACAATTACAGTTAAAATTGTCAGTCAACTTACAGGTGATCTCGAATTCAATAGTCCACAAACATTAGTAGCTTTCGCATTGGGTCTTACACTTTTTATGATGACTTTGATATTGAACATCTATGCGCTTTATATCGTGCGCAAATATAAGGAGCAGTACGACTAATGTCGACGACAACAAATACTGTGGCCGAGCAAGTTAGAAGTAGATATCAGCCCCAACACCCCTCACATCTTAGAAAGCGGTATCGGTCGGAGTGGTTTTTTAAAATTTACGGCCTTGTTTCAGTTCTTATTGGTCTTAGTTTTCTATTTATAATGTTCACTTCTATCATATGGAATGGATGGTCGGCTTTTTTGCAGGCAAACCTAAAACTTGAAGTGTTTTTAGATCAAAAAAAGATCAATCCAGATGGCAAATCTGATCTGAATACATTGCGACACGTCAACTTTAAAAGCATTATGCGCAATTCATTGTATGAACAACTGGGTTTAAGCGGAAATCTTAAACCTAAGATACGCCGCCAATTGAACAAGCTACTATCACGAAATGCTGATATGCAAATACGCGAATATGTACTTGCTAACCCTTCTTCCATAGGTAAAACTGTAGAAGTTACAGTTTTAGCTCACGGTAATGTTGACGCTTTTTTAAAGGGATCAATCTCTCGTGATATCCCTAGTGAAAAACGACAAATTAACGACCAGCAAGTCGAATGGATTGATCAACTAGTGTCAAGTGGTACACTAGTCATGAAGTGGAACTGGGGGCTGTTTAAATTTGGAGCATCAAGTCAGCCAGAAACGGCAGGCTTACTAGTTGCAATTGTTGGTTCAATTTTCATGATGCTAATTGTCATCGTGCTTGCCGTCCCATTAGGAGTTGCTGCAGCCGCTTACTTAGAAGAGTTTGCACCGAAAAATTGGATTACTGATATTATTGAGGTTAACATCAATAATCTGGCCGCTGTTCCGTCAATTGTCTTTGGTCTGTTGGGCCTCGCTGTATTTATTAATATATTTGGTCTCCCCCGCTCAACGGCAATCGTTGGCGGTTTAGTACTTACATTGATGACATTGCCAACCGTGATTATCGCTACACGTGCTTCTATTCGTGCAGTACCACGATCAATTCGAGAAGCTGCCTTGGCAATGGGCGCGTCGAAAATGCAAACTTTGTTTCACCATACATTGCCATTAGCTTTACCAGGAGTCTTAACTGGCACAATAATTGGACTAGTACAGGCCCTTGGAGAGACAGCACCACTTTTAATGATTGGTCTCGTAGCGTTTGTTGTAGATGTGCCATCAACTCTACTTGAACCATCAACAGCATTACCAGTACAAATTTACATGTGGGCTAGATCTGCTGAACGCGGATTTGTTGAGCGAACGGCAGGTGCTACTATTGTGATGCTAATATTTATTATTTTTATGAACACTATTGTAGCAATTCTACGCCGCCGCTTTGAGAGCAAGTGGTAATTTTTAAGGTTATGTCTTCATGGATAAGTCAATTGAAAAAGCTGCTTCGAACGCGGCTGTATCTAATAGTCCAGGACCAAAAGTTGTTGCAGAAAAAGTAAGCGTTCACTATGGCAAAAAACGGGCCCTG
>JABSQE010000006.1:2500-36982 GCA_013214245.1 Hyphomicrobiaceae bacterium | reverse complement strand
GATTTTCATAAATATGCTTCAAAGAAGTTTCATACTTCTTTGAAAGATGATTAAAAAATGGTAAGTCGCAAGTTTCTGATTTTAATAGGAGAAAACCAAGTTGTTTCCAAGTAAAAATAAAGTGTAATGAAATCAATAACTTACAAGAATAAAACTACTTTATGGGAGTAGTTCCTGTTTTATAAACAATTGTTTTTATTATGTTTTTTCAATTTTTGTAGTTACAAAGTAGTTACAAAGTCGCAACTATAACCGCAGTTTTCCAACAAATTCCAAATCTTGTTACAACAAAAGTTACAAGATTTTTAAACTATGACAGATAATAAGTGCTTACTGCTTTTTTGCTCTAGTTTCCTTTTGCTGTTGTGTAACGAGATAGCGTCCAAAAAGGAAACAAATATGAGATAATGATTATAGTTAAAAAGGAGTTATTAATGAAAAACGAACTTAAAATAATGGACGGCATAGCAAAAATAAAAAGATGTAAAAGTAGTAGTATTTGGCAATTTAGTATGTGGATTAAAAAAGAGAAGAAATATTATAGAGCAACAACAGGTACACGTAACACAGAACAAGCAATTGATATTGCACGTAAGGAAACTGCAGAACTGATTTATCGAAGTGAAACTAAAAAAGAAAAGATTTTTGGAATTACAGTTAGTGAAGGCATTGCAGAGTTTTTAGATTGGAAAAGAAGACAAATTCATACAGAGCAAATTGTACCTCAACGTTTACAAACTATCATTTCGCATTTAGCACATTTTGAAAAATATTTAGATGGGCAATTTAAAGTAAATGAAATTCCCAAAACAATTTTACGTAACAACATTGTTGATGGTGTTGAAAAAAACTATATCGAATATAGAACTATAGCTGAAGTTGAAGTTTTACCAGAAACTAGCAAAGTTAGAATAGGTAGAACTTTTTGTGTTGATGCTGAACAATTATTGAAATGGAAAGAAGTTTGCAAACATACAACTGGATATATTTTTAGTATTGATGGCAACTATGAATATAAAAGACAGAATATTAATGAAGCATTTAAGCAAATACTTGAAATGAGTACGATTGATAAGAAAAGACAAAGTGATTTAGTACCCTATAGTTTAAGGCACTATCACATTACACGTGAAGTCAAACGTGGAAATAATTTTGGTGAATTAAGTAAGCAATGTGGAACAAGTATTAGACATATTGAAAGTACATACTTGCACGTTGACAGACAAACAATGTTGGAAACAGCAATGAAAAAGTTTAATGCTGATAAGCAAAGATATAAGCCAATACCTTTAAAAGAAATAGTAGATAGATTCTAATTTACTTTGCAAAAAGTAATGTTCCACTTTCTATTTTACTATTGGACATATTAAACTTTTTAACTACGTCTTTTTCGTCAAAAAGTATAACAAGTTCATTACGTGTACCTTTACTTTTCGAACCTGCTAAACCCAAAGTTAAAATGGCACTTCCTACAGTTTCTATAGTTAAAGCAGATGTGTCGTCATATTGATACGTCCAAATTAGAGACCCGTTGTTTGTATAACTCGTTTTGAATGGGCTACCAAACATTGCTTGGACTTGAGACCTAGTAGTTATACCTTCTTTAATTTGCCCTTTAACTTGAGATTCGCTTACATCTTTTAAACTTTTATTTCCTGTGTTAGCACAACCACTAAAAAAAAGTGTAAACCCTAATAAACAAATCAATAACTTTTTCATAAGTACCTCATATTTTAAATCTATCTGAATTAGATCAAATAATAGTAATTTGAGATAGTTTCATTTTAAAATTTAAACATCTTTATTTTTACTACAAGTGTGTTATCAGTATTTTTAAGTTGTGCAATCTCAGTCACTTCTTCTATTGCATCTGTGTTTTCTTCAGTAAATAGATAATAACCTCTGCGTTCGCTATTAGTAGTATTCACAACTTCGTAAAACCATTTGTAAAAGTCATCTGCAGTATCAACTTTGTAAATATTGCCAAAGTCCTTGTACATTTGCTTATGCAGTTTATTTCTAGTTTTCCCCAACATTGTTGTGTATTTTTTCAAATTCTTTATTTCTTTTTAAAAATGCAAAGTAAAAATAATAGATACTGTTATACTCCCACGCTAAGTTGCGTGGTTTCATAAGTCTTTTACCTCTCGTGTTTTCTCTAACACCTCTACTTGGTGCAGTATATCTTAAATATACACGGGGTTTTAATGTCATAGTTTCGCTTTTAAGTTTTAAATTGAATAAAACAATAATACGAAACTTGTTTAATAGAAAGCGTTATAAACGCAGTTAATGGTTTTAGTTAAGTTACTGCTTGTTTTGTAGTTTGATAGTTTTGTAGGGCATATATGACGTTGTTAATTAGGTGTTTAGATGGGTTATTTGTGCTAATAGTTCTATTTGCGAGTTCTTGTGCAATTTTACTTTCCAAATAAGTGTATTTTTCTTCTAAATTATATTTTTTCTCGTTTTATTAATTTTTTCGAGTGCTTTAATTATGTTTACTAATACTTCGTTATTAGCATCTAATTTTCTTGTTTTAATTACACTGTAATATTGAGGGCTACGATTTAAAAAGCGTGTGCTAAAATCAACATTGTTATTTGTAATATTATTTTCTTTTAGTTCAGTATAAATCTTTTCAATAAATGTCATATATTTTAACTCTTTCTTAATATCAATTCTTTTAGTTGCTGTATTTATTTTGATGTTTTTAGATAATAGAAGTTTAAGTCCGTTAAATACTAATTAACAGATGATACAAAACCATTTGTGTAATGCTTTTGGGCCGTTACAAAAGTAACCCAACGTAAGTTGTGCTCGCCATATCTTATCGCCATAAGTTATGTAAAACGTATAAAGTTTATATTACTCTGCTGTTGCATCATACAAACGATAAATAATTTATTTATTTTTATTTTTTCATTTTTAACTATTAATCCGCTTGTGTTCAAAATTAGTTAAGTCTTTAACCTTTAATATTGTTGTGTTCGGTTGTGCTGCTTATGACGCCGTGTAAAAACAAGGCAACCAAACAAATTTTTTTAATTTGTTGAATTTGATTCAAATTATACATGTGTCTTTGCTTAAAGTTAAACTTCATCTAACTTCACTAATTCAACTTTTAGAGGAACATTGGTTGCACTCTGGTGTTGTTCTGAATTAGCAAAAAACTTTCTGCATTATTTATGTGTGAGTTGTTCGTAGACACATCTATGCTTTGGTCTGGCGATAAATTTTCCCTTACCAAGTTTTAAGAGCATGGCGTATTAAGCATGATTTGAGGGCAACGTGAAGAATTGACATTACTTATTAAGTATAATATTAAAAGTTCTAACTATTCTTAAAATTACAGCTGCCAATACACTAAAACTAATAAAAAGATATATTAGTGTTGATAAACATAACTTTTTTAAATTTATTAGTGTGTAATTATGTAGTCGCATCAATGCTTTAAGCGCGTTATTCTGATAGTACTGATACTTCTAAAATTGCTAAAGCAAGTAGGTACTTACAGAGCGTGTTGTTGTATTGTTAATTAGTACGGTTAATAAAAAGCGATGCAACGATTTGATGAAGTGCCAAGCTGCTTTGAAAAAAGTGAACATTGTGCGAAGTTTTTATTGGTTTTGTCTACCATTAATAAAAAAACACAGACTTTGATAAGGCTTATTGAGTTGCTATCCTACTAGGTTGAAATTTTTTGGTTATAGAGTTGTTTTCATAAGAGTTTTATAATTGTCTTTAAATTAAATTTCTATTCTTCGAAGGCATTCTCAATTTTGGGTGATTAGTGTTATCAAGCTATCGAGCAGATACATCTATTTTGACGTGTGACCAGGAGATTAAGTCGACTTTTATCAATTATTGGTGGCTTATCTCTCAAAAAATATAGTTTTTAATGAGCTGTTATAAATTGGTCACCGCTCTAATTCGTAAGGTAAACTTTTACTATTTTATAGAATATAAATTCGTTGCTTCATCTTAGAGCGACCACAACATTGAGTATGAAAATGCGTTAGAGTTACATGATAAAATTCCTACGTCATCAGCTATAGAAGTATAAATAGCATACGTAAATGTAACCACGTACAATTAAACAGGTTTATAAGGCACATAAGGAAAGTGAATGCTGTACAAGCTTCGAGAATTTAATGATTTGCTCGGGCCGCTAAATGTTTTCACTTACATTACATTCCGTACTGGCGGTGCTATTATGACGGCTTTGTTAATAGTCTTTTTATTTGGACCAGCCATAATAGACGCCCTACGACTAAAGCAGGGTAGGGGGCAGCCAATTCGTGAAAATGGTCCACAAAGTCATTCTGCAAAGCGTGGTACACCAACAATGGGCGGCCTTATGATTATCGCGGGCTTTACTTTTTCTACTCTACTTTGGGCTGATCTCAGTAACTCGTATGTATGGATAATATTATGTGTGACTCTATCTTTTGGCGCAATTGGCTTTTACGATGATTTTTTGAAAGTCACCAGACGCACTAGCTCTGGTTTTTCTGGGCGAGTTCGTCTAATTCTAGAGCTTATAATCGCTGGGCTTGCAACTTTTTCAATTATGTGCACATCAAGCGGCAACTATTATGGAGCTCTAGCTGTACCTTTTTTTAAGGATTTTTTAATTCAGATGGGACCTCTGTTTGTTTTTTTTGGTGCGTTTGTTATCGCCGGCTCGGGCAATGCTGTTAACCTCACAGACGGTCTAGATGGTCTCGCTATAGTACCAGTTATGATCGCGGCTGCTACCTTCGGCTTAATTGTTTATCTTTCAGGTAATTTTAAATTTGCGAGTTATTTGCAGATTCACTATGTAGCAGGAGCTGGAGAGCTTGCAGTCATATGTGGTGCACTAATTGGTGCCGGGCTCGGCTTTTTATGGTTTAATGCTCCACCAGCAACAGTTTTTATGGGTGATACTGGTTCATTAGCATTGGGTGGAGCATTAGGTGCCATAGCTGTGGCAGTTAAACACGAGATCGTTTTAGCAATAGTAGGCGGGTTGTTTGTGCTTGAAGCACTCTCAGTCATAATTCAAGTAGCCAGTTTCAAATTAACTGGTAAGAGGGTTTTTCGTATGGCACCGCTACACCATCACTTCGAACAGAAAGGCTGGCACGAAGCAACGGTGGTTGTAAGATTTTGGGTTGTTTCCGTTGTATTAGCGCTTTTAGGTTTGGCAACATTAAAATTACGCTAGTTTAGAGGTGAAATCGCATGCATATTGCAAAAGCGCAATGTCACCGCAACCAACACTATTAGTACCAAAAATAAATAAAGCTAGAATGCCGTAATGATATCCGCAACAATTTTCCGAGAAAAACGCGTTGCTGTAATAGGTCTTGGAGGCTCAGGTCTTGCTGCCTGCTGTTCTCTTTCCGCAGGTGGTGCAGATGTAATAGCCTGGGATGACAACGAAAAAGTAAGGAAATACGCCGCTCTTAATGGATTCAGGATAGGTGACCCTAAACGGTTAGATTTTAGAAAGCTTGATGCACTAGTCTTATCGCCTGGAATTCCGCTTACATATCCCAAACCACATTGGAGTGTTCATCTCGCACGGTCTGCAAATATAGAAATTATTGGCGATGTTGAAATTTTTGCTCGCCAACGTGAATTTGAAAGTACACGTTCTCAATTAATATACGTAACTGGTACTAATGGAAAGTCAACGACAACTGCGCTAATCGCGCATGTTCTGCAAATGTCTGGCTACAACATTCAAGTTGGAGGAAATATTGGGGTACCTATCCTAAACCTTGAACCACCGTCTTCACGATGTGTATATGTAATTGAGCTGTCATCATTCAATATAAATTTGATGTCGACACTGAATTCTTCGATCGGAATTCTATTGAACATTTCACCTGATCATCTTGATCGTCATGGCAGCTTCAAAAATTATATCGATCTTAAGGCTCTTATACCAAAAAATTCTGATTATGCTATAATCGGCACAGACGACATACCAACACTAGAGCTTTATACTGCCGAGAAAGCTAGACGCTCAGCTTTAAGCGCCATTTCAAATGGCTTGGTTCGGCAAGGTGTTGGTGTTCGTAACCGCGCTGTTACAAGATGTACTCATGATAAGAGCTCACCTGGTATTGTGAACTTTGAAACTATCGTTGATTTAACAAACAGTATCTCGCTTCGCGGCAGACACAATGCTCAAAACGCATCAGCCGCCACAGCAGCCTGCCTACATTTAGGGCTAACTACTAATCAAATTGCATTAGGAATGAAAACTTTTGTTGGCCTTCCACATCGAATGGAGAAGGTAGGGCAAATTAATCGTGTAATTTTTATAAATGATAGCAAAGCTACTAATGCGGTATCAGCAGCACATTCTTTAGAAGCTTTTCACGCAAACATATACTGGATTGTCGGCGGCCAACCAAAAGTAGATGGAATTGCGCCACTGGCGGCTTATTTTTCAAAGATTTCTAAAGCTTACCTCATTGGTGAATCAGTAGATATGTTTAGGCAAACATTGATTGGCCAATGCGCTATAGCTTGCTGCTACACACTCAACATTGCAGTTCGCCAAGCCGCAGAAGATGCACAAAGTGTCACAGATAGCGAAGCTGTAGTTTTACTCTCTCCGGCCTGTGCTTCATTCGATCAATTTCGTAATTTTGAAGTACGTGGAAATATGTTTCGAGATATCGTAAAAAGCTTGCTAGAAGTTGATTCATAGGAGAAGTTTTTATGACGCTATCGCGTGGAGATCACAGCTTATTGTCAGAGTGGTGGTTTACCATTGATCGCCTCCAACTTTATGCAATATGTACGTTAATGTTAGTCGGTTTAATAATTTCATTAGCTGCTAGCCCATCCGTAGCTGTTGACAAGGGCCTATCCACTTTTTATTTCGTAAAATATCATGCGATCTTTGCTGTAGTTGGTATGGTTCTAATCTTTGTAATATCTCTGCAATCTCCTCGCACGATTCGACGTATCTCTTTATTACTTTACATCGTTTGTGTTTTAAGCCTAATTGCTGTCCTGCTATGGGGCAGCAAAATTAATGGAACACTGCGCTGGATTTTTATTTTTGGAGTATCATTTAAGCCGTCGGAAATTATTAAACCTGCGTTTGTAGTGCTTGCAGGCTGGGCGTTTGCCGAAACGCAAATACGTAAAGATATGCCTGCGCTACCAATCGCTATAGGACTTTATATCACTCTTTCTGGACTTCTAATAATGCAGTCAGATTTAGGTCAAACTGCCCTTATTACGATCGTCTGGGGAACACTGTTCTTTTTAGCTGGCTTGTCATTGATTTGGTACATATCTTTTATATCCATAGGAATTGTAAGTATATTTGTTAATTTCAAGAGCTTACCTTACTTTAGATGTAGCTTTGATCAATGTTTTACGTTCGCTACTAACGAGCATTCACAAATGAGACAGGCCTACAGATCTTTTGTAGATGGAGGTTTTTTAGGACGAGGGCCAGGTGCGGGCACGATTAAAATCAAGCTTCCAGAAGCACATACCGATTTCATTTTTTCTGTTGTTGCCGAGGAATATGGTGTACTAAGCTGTTTGGTCCTCCTAGGACTGTATGCTTTCATTATTTACCGAGCACTTGGTTGCGCTTTAATAGAGGAGGATCCCGGAATCTGCTACGGTATAATTGGCCTAGCATTGCTGTTTGGATATCAGACTTTGATTAATATGAGTGTAAATGTTGGCTTATTACCAGTGAAAAGCATGGCGCTTCCATTACTTTCTGCTGGTGGTTCGTCTATGTTTGGAGTATCAACCACCCTTGGAATGCTTCTGGGACTATCGCGTAGGCGCCCACGCACCACATATACTAGACCAAACCTTTTTTTTAATGTTGATTCTTAACACGCATAAGAATTTTGTTTGTTATAGTATTTTAAATTCGTTGAAGCGTTAAGAGCTCAAAGAGTTTATCATGGGTAAAAAAATAGTTCTCGCCGCCGGTGGTTCTGGCGGTCATCTTTTTCCAGCCCTTGCCTTGGCTGATGAGCTTAGGCAACGCGGCCATAGCATTTATCTCGCGACCGACTCCCGCGGAAATAAATACAATATTGATTTCTCTGAATGTCAAATTTTTCAGATTCCATCGGCAACAATAACTACCAAGGCACCTCTACCGCTAATCAATACAATTTCAAAACTTGGCAGAGGAATTTTCAAAGCAAATAAAGTCCTAAATCAAATTTCAGCTAGTGCAGTCATAGGATTTGGTGGATATCCAAGTTTTCCAACTGTTGTCGCCGCCTTACTCAGAGGTGTTCCAACAGTAATTCACGAGCAAAATGCAGTCCTAGGTCGTGCCAACAGAATGCTATCTAAGCATGTCAATATGATAGCAACATCATTTGAAAAAGTAAAATTCATAAATGCTGATCTATCTGATAAGGTATACGTAACAGGTAATCCTGTTCGCCAGATTGTTATTGATAGTGCCAACCGTATTTACCGTGCCCCTTTAGTTGGAGACACTATTAACGTGCTGGTCTTTGGTGGTAGCCAGGGGGCTCGATTTTTATCTGAAGTTGTACCTCCAGCCCTAAGCTCTCTACCCAGACAGACTCGCAAACGATTAATTGTCACTCAACAATGTCGGTCTGAGGACCTTTACGACGTCAAAAGAACTTATAGAAAAGCGGACATTTTTTCTAACTGCGCACCTTTTTTTTCAGACCTGCCTCACAAAATGGCTCTAGCTCACCTTGTAATATGTCGTTCGGGTGCATCTACAATAGCTGAACTTTCCGTTATTGGTTGTCCATCGATACTAGTTCCGTTACCGAATGCAGTAGATAATGATCAGCTAGAAAATGCAAAAACCCTAACTCAGGCCGGTGCAGCTTGGTGCATTGAACAGAACGAGCTTAATGTTGAAGAGTTGATAAATACCTTGAAGACTATTTTAGAGTTACCTCTTAAACTCGAAAATGCGGCGGCTGCTGCTCGCAGAATGGGTTGTTCAGATTCAGTTAACAAGCTAGCCGACCTCATTGAGAACCTTACAGGTAGATAACGCTTAACTAAAATCCACATTTTTTCAATGTCCAGCACACCTTGTAATGCATTTAAAATTCTAAGTTTTTTTATAGGCTGATGTAATTGAAGAGTCGCCATCTAAGGTAATTATCTAAACTCATAGCTTTAACTCACTAAAACAGAGAATTACTTAAAGTTCATTTAGCACTAAGGATCAACTATGCAGCTGCCGCGCTCTTTAGAAGTTATTCATATTATTGGAATTGGTGGTGTTGGAATGAGCGCTATTGCACAACTCCTACACGCAAAAAAATTTTATGTGCAAGGTAGTGACCAGCGCGACAGTCTTAATGTCCAACGCTTGCGCGAGCAAGGTATAAATGTATTCATAGGCCATAACGCTTCTAACCTTAAAAATGCCCAGCATGTCGTGATTTCAAGTGCGATTAAAGACATTAATCCAGAACTTGAGGCCGCGCGGAATATGGGGCTTACAATCATCCGCCGGGCTGAAATACTGGCTGAATTGATGCGGCTTTACGCGACTATTTCGGTAACTGGTACACATGGCAAAACCACAACAACTTCGTTAATAGCGCACATTTTTAAATCTTTTTCACTGGATCCTACTGTCATCACAGGTGGAATTATTAAAAGTTGGGATTCTAATGCTCGGCTTGGTAAGGGACCGTGGATGATTGTGGAAGCAGACGAGTCCGATGGTACATTTATTAAAGTTCCAACTCAGATCGGCGTAGTTACAAACATTGATTCGGAACATCTCGATTTTTTCGGTTCAGTTGAAAGCATGCATTCACAGTATGCTATGTTCATGCAGCAAATACCTTTTTATGGTCTAATTGTAGCTTGTATAGACCATGCCGTGGTGCTGGACATGATCAATAAACTCAAATTACATCATGATAACCGTCGTCTTATTACATATGGGCTCTCGCCCTATGCTGATATTGTTCTCACTGATGTTGAAATTATTAAAGATCAAACTTTTTTTTCAGCAGATTTTGGTAAGCGAGTTCCTGGTGAGGCGCGTCGTATTGAACGATGGATGGTACCTATTCCTGGTGTTCATAATGCATTAAACGCTCTGGCAGCCATCTCAGTTGCAAGTGAAGCTGGTATTCCAGATGACTGTATCCGTAAAGCACTAGCTTCATTTGCAGGTATAAAAAGGCGCTTTCAGTTAATTGGTACAGCTTATGGTGTAAGTGTATATGACGATTACGGTCATCATCCAAATGAAATCAAAGCTGTGCTTGCTGCTGCCCGTGAGGGGATAAAGGGAAAGGTATTTGCGGTTTTTGAACCTCATCGTTATTCAAGGGTTCGTGATTTGTTTCAGGATTTTTGCAATTGCCTTGAGAATGCTGATAAGATTTTCATTATGCCGCTTTACAGCGCTGGCGAAAAACTGATTGACGGTATTTCAAGCTCATCGCTTGCCATGGGAATAAGCTCTAAAGGGCACAAGAATGTTATTCCTGTTGAGCATGTTAATCAGCTTGCTTCATTACTTTGTAGTGAAACACGTGAAGGTGATATTATCGTTTTCCTGGGAGCAGGTCACTCGACAAAATGGGCGCATATTTTACCAAGATTAATGGCGAAAAGGCGAAACTTATGACTCATCCTGATATTACTGCGGACCTTGGTGCCCTAATGCCGAAACTTCGTGGTAAAATGAGAGCGAATGTACCACTGCGTGATATTACTTGGGTTCGTGTAGGCGGTCCTGCTCAGGTGCTATTCTACCCAGTAGATGAAAAAGATCTTACTTATTTTTTAACTCATTTACCAAGTGAAATTCCTATTTACGTTATTGGCTACGGCTCCAATCTTCTTGTGCGAGACGGTGGTCTCAAAGGTATTGTAATTCGACTCGGCCGCGGTGTTTTAAAGATCCAGATAGAACAGGGCCAACGCCTGCGTACAGGTGCTGCTGTACCTGACTCTTATGTTGCTCGTGTTGCAGCGAATGCTGGGATTTCTGGTCTTACTTTTTACCGAACTATTCCTGGCTCTGTAGGAGGTGCAGTCAGAATGAATGCTGGTGCACATGGTATGGAAACTAAAAATATTTTACTTACTGCACGTGCGGTTGACCGTGGTGGGAAAATTCATATACTTAGCAAGTCAGATATAGGATTTTCTTATCGAAGCTGTAAAATATCACCGGATTGGATTTTTACCGAAGCTCTTTTTCAGGGTCACACTGGAGATCCAGTAAAAATTCGACAGGAAATGGAAGCAATTGCCGACTACCGCGAGCAGAATCAACCGATTCGTGAGCGTACTTGTGGATCAACCTTTAAAAATCCACCAGGATTGTCTGCATGGAAATTGGTTAATGCAGCTGGTTGTCGAGGCCTAAGTATTGGGGGCGCGATAGTTTCTGAAAAACACTGCAATTTTCTTATTAATTATAATGATGCTACTGCTAGCGATATTGAAATTCTTGGCGAAACTATTCGCGAGCGTGTAAAGGCCAATAGCGGTATTGAGTTGCAATGGGAAATCGTCCGCATTGGTATAAGTTAGCTTCCAAATTTAGACCATGCTCTGAGAGGTTGGTCGGCTAATTAAATTTAAACATATAGAATATAGATTTATAAATTAGGTTTAGGTTTAAAAATCTAGGTATCATATTAGAATCGCCATCAATAAATATAATTTATTAATTGTGAACATGCAAACTTTGAAACCAAAGTTTGCATCTCAAAGTTCGGAATAAGTAAAATAAGAAAAAACTTGGCTAAAATATCGAAGAAATTAACTATTTAGTGCATACATATAATATCTTTAATGCCATTTATCAGGTACGTATTTCAAGAAGCTAGAACTTTTTCTCTACTATTGGGGACATAAAATTAGAGATACTAAGTGCTTTTAGTGAACTTAAAAAAGTGCATATCGTTCCCGTCCATTAGCTATGTCGGTAAATTATTCCAAAGCCTGCTTATTATACAAAAAAAACTATATTTTAAATCGACAGTTACAACCGGCATAAGTAATTTGCAATCAGATTTATCATTTCTGTAAGGATTTATGAGAGGTTTTAATGCATAAAAGAGTGCATTGGAAATTGAGTGTCAAAGACCTCGTTATTTGTTGCGTAATTTGTGTGCTTTTTGACATAAGTCCTTCTTTTGCACAAAAGCAAATACCACTCATACAGTCAAATCTATACTACTCTTTCGCTCCGATAGTTAAACGTGCTGCACCTGCTGTAGTTAATGTATATGTTCAGTCAAAACAGCATCTCGCCTCACCCCTTATTGGGGATGACTCCTTTTTGGAGTTTTTCAACCGACGGTTTGGCGTACCACGAGACCGCACTCAAAATTCACTTGGATCCGGTGTCATAATTAATAAACATGGTTTATTGGTTACCAATGCTCATGTTATCAAAAGTAGTGGTCGCGCTGAAATTCGAGTTCTCTTAGCTGATAAACGTGAGTTTAGCGCTAGAGTTGTAATGAGCGATAAAAGGACAGACATCGCAGTCCTACAGATTGAGAGTAACGATCAAACGTTTCCTTTCCTGAATTTTGAAAATTCAGATGATTTAGAGGTAGGCGATATAGTGCTCGCAATTGGGAACCCATTTGGTGTTGGCCAAACCGTAACTAGCGGAATTGTTTCTGCATTAGCACGTTCAGGTCTTGGAAAATCCGATGAACAAGTTTTTATCCAAACGGATGCTGCAATCAATCCTGGCAACTCCGGCGGTGCTCTGATTGATATGAACGGTCGACTAATTGGAATTAACACTGCTATATATTCACGAACAGGAGCTTCACATGGAATTGGCTTCGCTATTCCATCAAATCTAGTACGTTTGTATGTAAACAGTGCCGTTTCCGGACGAAAAATTGAGCGACCTTGGTTTGGAGGAGAGTTGTCAACTGTTACAAGAAGCATCGCAGGAAGTTTGGGGCTTCAACGTATTGCAGGGGCACTTGTCTCTAAATTGCACAATAACGCACCGGCAGCTGATGCTGGTGTACTCATTGGTGATGTCATTACTGCAATAGACGGGTACGAAGTTGCTGATGCGCGTGCCGCTCTTTATAGACTGACAACGCGAGGAGTTGGCAACGTAGCTCGCCTCGATATAATGAGGCGAGGGCGCCTTGTTCAAATTAATTTAAAGCTTCAAGCTGCCCCTCGTCTAAATCCCAATGATATTAGAAACTTTTCTGGAAACCATCCTCTTGATGGAGCGCGCATAGCTAACATTGTTCCCTTTATTATTAATGAATTACAGCTTGATAATTCAACAGATGAAGGTGTGGTATTTTTATCTGTTTCTCCGAAGTCAATCGCGGCTAATATTGGCTTTCGAAGAGGCGACGTATTGTTGCGTCTGGGAGCCCGTAAAGTTCTTAACGTCAATCAACTCGATAACGATCTTCAGCGACCTAGACGGTTGTGGTCAATGGTAATTCGCCGAGGTCAACGTGTTCTTAGGGTCGAAATACCATCATAATGTGTTACTCGTTATCTTAGGAAACAAGCCCTGTTTAAGAAAGCATAGTAATCATATTCACCAGACAATCACTTCGCACAACTTTACGCGTAATAGCATGTTCATTATTAGATAACTACAAAATATAGGGTGATTTTTTTACTTCTTTAATTTTCTGCTAAATATAGCACTAATAGCTGAGTGAGTTGGAGGTGGCATTGGTTAATCGTTTTAAGCTAGTTTTTGCAATTGTTTTAGTTAAGGCCGTGTGTAGTCGTTCTTATATACAATCTAACACTAGAGATATCTTGGATCCTAATAAACTGCTTTAATTAAATTGGCTACTTATAAGCCCAGAAAAATAGATACATTTATACATTATTTCACAAGAAACATTAGTTAATTTCAACCAAATTTTTTTAGATATTCAGTCAAGCTGTTGTTTAAGATTATAGTAAAAAACTGCAGAGATATGGCATATCAAATCTAGATTGCTACTCTAATCATATGTTATCTTTTGATATAAACAGTATCCTAAATCAACAACCTTTAAGATTGAGCCAATCGTAATGCAGACCGACACGCCTCGCACAATTCACCTAAAGGATTACCGGCCATCGGACTATTTGATCGATAGTATTTATCTAGATTTTATTCTGGCAGAAACTGAAACTAAGGTTTATTCTCGACTAGAAGTTCGTCCAAACCCCATGGTTGCGTTGCCATCTAAAAAACTTCATCTAGACGGGGAAAATCTAAACCTGAACGAAGTGAGACTAGATGGTAAAGTTTTAGGTTGGGATACCTACATCGTTACTAGTACAGAGCTTATTATTTCACAAATCCCAATAACAAATTTCCAACTCGAAATCGTTACTACTATTAATCCGCAAGCTAATATCGCTTTAACCGGTTTATACCTGTCCAAGGGTATCTACTGCACTCAGTGCGAAGCCGAGGGATTCCGCAGAATCACTTATTTCTTAGATCGCCCTGATATTCTTGCTAAGTACACTACGCGTATCGAAGCAAGACTAGATAAAGCGACGATCCTATTATCTAATGGTAATCTAATTACACGAGATGTATGTGAAGACGGCAAACGGCATTATGTGATCTGGGAAGACCCTCACCCTAAGCCTAGCTATTTGTTCGCTCTTGTAGGTGGGAATCTAGAATCTGTGAGCGATAGCTTCACTACAGCCTCCGGTAAAGAAATTGACCTTCGCATTTATGTAGAACCTGGTAAATCCAAGCGATGCAGTTGGGCAATGGATTCATTAAAGAAATCTATGAGATGGGATGAACAACGATTCGGTCGTGAATACGATCTTGATGTTTTCAATATTGTAGCCGTTTCTGATTTTAATATGGGAGCTATGGAAAATAAGGGGCTTAACATTTTTAATGACCGTTTAATTCTAGCCTCTTCTGATACTGCGACAGACAAACATTATCAACAAATCCTGGCTGTGGTTGCTCATGAATATTTTCATAACTGGACTGGCAATCGAATTACTTGCCGTGATTGGTTTCAACTATGCCTTAAAGAGGGTCTTACAGTTTTTAGGGATCAAGAATTCGTCGCTGATCATTGTGATCACACTGTAGAGCGCATTGAAAGCGTGCGAACCCTTAGGGCACGTCAGTTTGCAGAGGATGCCGGGCCACTTTCACATCCAGTTCGACCTTCCAAATACATTGAAATTAATAATTTTTATACCGCAACGGTATACGAAAAAGGAGCTGAGCTGGTTCGAATGATCCAAACTATTTTAGGATCTGAAAGTTTTAGAGCTGGAATAGACCTTTATTTTGAACGACACGACTACCAATCTGTAACCATTGAAGACTTCATCAAGTGCTTCGAAGATACAGCCAGTATAGATCTTAGCCAGTTTTTTACCTGGTATACACTAGCCGGCACACCAGAATTACTTTGTAAACTGAAGTATGATGCAAAGGCTGAAACCGCAGAACTTTTCGTCAAGCAAACCACCCAGCCTACACAGATTGAAGATGATAAAAAAACACTTCATATCCCATTGAAAATTGGTCTTTTAGACGGAGATGGTAATGATTTCGATCTTCTTGATTCGAACGGTAAACACGTAACTAATGGTGTTGTACACATTACTCAAAACAACCAGACGTTTAAATTCAAAAATATTACGCATCATCCCGTGCCGTCATATTTACGCGGGTTCTCCGCACCTGTGAAGCTAATAACGGAACAGTCCGATCAAGAACTGGCATTTTTGATGTGTCATGACAGTGACCTATTTTGTCGTTGGCAAGCAACAACGGATTACGCTATGCGCATTTTGGCTAGTATGGTGAAAAGTCAGATGTCTGGGGAGTACCACGAACAAATACAAAATTATGCAAAAGCTCTTGAGCGATCAGTTAATAATAGAAATTTAGGAAAATCTTATCGATCAGTGCTTTTAAAAATACCAAGCGAGTCAGAGATTGCAACAGAAATTGGGCATAACATTAATCCTGATCTCATTCTAAAAGCGTGTAATTTTTTCGCTAGAGCTTTAGGCGTAGCTATTGGTAGCACACTTTATAAGCTCTACTGTTCAACTGATGCTAACAGCAGTTTTTCACCTAGTTCAGAGCAATCCGGCGAGCGCGCTTTACGTAATGCATGCTTGACTCTTCTGGCATCACGAGGACAAGCTCGTGACAAGGAACTGCTTATGAGACATTATAAAGATGCTTCTAATATGACCGATGAAGCTCATGCACTTGCTATGTTGGCGATCTTTGGCAATGCAGAAACCCGCAAAAACGTCTTGGATAGTTTTTATGAGCGCTGGCAGGATGATCATATCGTAATAGACACCTGGTTTGCCGTACAAGCTATCGTTCCAGCTAAAACTACACTTTCTCAAGTTACTAATCTCATGCGCTGTGATCAATTTTCACTAACGAACCCAAACAAAGTAAGAGCGTTAATTGGTAATTTTGCTACGCAAAATCCATCGCAGTTCAATCGCCCTGACGGTAAAGGATATGACTTTATCGGCAAGCAGGTTCTAGCACTCGACAAAATCAACCCACAGGTTGCAGCCCGCCTGCTTAGCGCCTTCAGCACGTGGAGAATTATGGAACCAACTCGCCGCCAATATGCCAACATCACTCTAGATGAAATTGCTAGTAAACCAGGATTATCTCGTGATGTATATGAAGTCACATTAAAAATGCTGGAAGGATAATAAATCTATATCACTTATTATCCTCGACACGACTCGCAAAATCGGTTGCAATAAGTTAGCGCGTTTAGAAGGTAGTAACATATGGTACCATAATTAGAGACTTCGTCAGAAGGGAGCTTATATGACAAGGGCTACGAGCGAGTGCGCTTTTAAAAACTATACGCTTGATAAAACAAGAGATGCGATCTTATCAGATCAGTATAACCATCAAGGTTTTCCGGACAATCAAACTAAACATGATGAAACTGAGTATAGCACACCTTTAGATCAAGGATTGGAAGGATTAGCTCATCAAATATCACATCAGTTACGTACTCCTTTAAACTCCGTTATCGGCTTTTCAGATATGATGCGCGAAGAATTATACGGTCCTGTTGGATCTTACCGTTATCGCGAATATCTAGATCATATAAGTGAAAGTGCAAAGCATATGCTGCGGGCAGCAGAAGAAACTTTGAGCCTTACCTCTCAATTAAACATACCACATTTAGTCTCTAGCTCTCGATCGTATAATCTCTCAGCAATAGCTCGCAGGGCTGCTTTGTGTGCTACTAAGGATCTAGGTTACGAGATGAGATCTATAGATTTACAGATTTCCCATTCAATTGAAATATGGGGCTGTAATGAGACAACTATAAAAGCCCTTACATATCTATTCCGTTCTCAGCTCCTACAAGCTCCTCTGAAAGCAGGAATAAAAGCTTTCACAGTCCGTAAAAACCTGGACACAGTAGTTTTAACCATTGAAAGAAAACCAGATGAGTATTCATCACCGCGATCTAATCAGGCAAAACACATTCCTACAGATTCGGTAATTTTTAAAGCTTTAGCCCTTTCTCTTTTTAAACAGCAAGGTCTGTGCGTAAACAGCTTAGCACTAGATACCGATGAAGAGAGCGTATTTATAGAATTGGAATTGTCAGCACAACAAGCGTTCACTCTTTAATGCTAAGACAAAATATCATAAGAGTCAGAATTAAAAGTTACTTAGACACAATACTTAAATAAGAACACATAAGTAATACCTATTAAGCACAACTCTAGTTGATAACAATCTTTAAAGATTTTACTCTTCTATTTTTACTGTCTGGTAACGACCAATATGAACCAGAAATATAAAATGTTTATTGACAAGCTTAAGTGTATATACGGCTTGGATTTAATAATAAAGGAATTTAATAGCATCAGTGTTTAGAGGTCTTAAACTTCTCTCTCTTAATATTGTTTTTTAGAGAACTTTTTTTATCAAGAATGATAAAGGTTAAATTGATTACATTAATGCTAATCTCGCATATATTTTTATACTTATAATCTAACCTGATTTAATATCTAAAATTTTTTCCAATTATAGTTTATTAATTTTTCAGGGTGCCTAATTAAAATCTTTTAGAGATAATACATGCTTGAAGGGCACACCAGCTTTTAAAAAAGTCTCGTGTGCACCTTCTTCACGATCAACTATAGAAGCAACAGCAGCTACTTTCCCTCCTGCATTACTAACGCTGTTAATTGCTCTGAGTGCTGATTTACCCGTAGTTGTTACATCTTCAACAATAACGACACTCTTCCGTTCGATTGTTTCTCCTGTACTGAAACCTTCTAATTCGAGTTGCATACCATATTCTTTAGCCTGCTTTCGTACAAAAAAAGCAGGTATTGGTGAGTTTTGCAAATATGATACGACAGAGATCGCCGTTGCGAGCGGGACAGCTCCCATTTCTAGTCCACCGATAAGCTCTGCATTATCAGATTTAATTAAGTCTAAAATCAGTAAACCTATTAGGTAACTTCCCTCTGGGTTAAGCATCGTTGGCTTCATGTCAAAGTAAAATTGAGAACTTCGACCAGAAGATAGTTTTATTTTATTACCATTCTGAAATGAACGATACTTTATAATCTCAATCAAGCGCTTACGAGCTGCATCAATGTTAGCGTTACTTGAATACATGTTAAACTCCTTATTTTTATAAATATTAAAGCTCTTAAATCCAAACATCTCGCTCTAAAGTACATGCACCATCAAGATTAAGTTTGGATAAATTAAGGGGAGAGTGGCTTTATCCTTGTAAGCATAGAGCTATTCATTATGTTAATTCTCTTAAATCTCTTTACTTACTAATAAGTCTTCCTAAGAGCTAAAGGGAGATGAGATGCAGAACTTGACAAGTCAGTTAAACCTGAGAGATAAAATAAATAATAACGTCAAATGTTGCTAAAATTTAAGACTATCTACACTTTTACACCTAACTGCTAGATATCTATTCGATTCAATTATTGATTTAGAAAAAAGTTAGATCAAAAAAAATTCTTAAATTTAACTAAGCTTTTTAAGCATTCGCCCTAACAAGGTTTAGTTCAAAACTACATAAGGCTAACATTATCTCTGATGAAAGATAAAAAGCAAAATCTTAATAAGGTTTATCGTCGTTCCGTATCAAGCTTTGCTTCCAGATGAAGACTATAGGCTGCCATAGCATAACAAACAACAAAGTAAACAATTGCAGCAAATAATAAGCCTTCTATGTAATAGGGACGCCAAGCCGGATCACTGGCACCAAGACGTACAGTACCTAGGAAATCATACATTGATATTATAATAATCAGAGTTGTATCCTTAAACAGTCCGATAAAAGTGTTCATTATAGGTGGAATTACTAGTTTTAAAGCTTGCGGTAAAATAATAAAGATTGTCTTCTGCCAATAAGATAAACCCAAGGAGTCAGCTGCTTCGTACTGCCCTTTGGGCACAGCCTGAAGTCCGCCTCGAATGACTTCTGCTACATATGCAGCTGAAAAAAGTGTGAACCCGATCAATGCGCGTAGAAGCTTGTTAATATTTATTCCTTCTGGCAAAAAAAGAGGAATCATTAGGCTTGCCATGAATAGTATTGTAATAAGAGGTACACCACGAATAATTTCAATGAAGAAAATACAGATTGTTTTTACAACGAGCATATCTGACTGTCTACCGAATGCAAGCATCACTGCAATAGGGAAGGATAAAACTATACCAACAGCCGAAAGAATAAGTGTTATAGGCCCACCACCCCAACTATCTGTTTGGACGAAGGTTAGACCTAAAACTCCACCTTGCATCAGAAAAAACATCATAGGAATAGCAACAACCCAGGTAACGCCAAGTCTAAATCCCCATCTCGATGTATCGAGTGAATAAACTATCAAACTGATGAGCGTAATCATCATTACTAGAGGTCGCCAATGCTGATCTTGCGGATAAAGACCAAAAATTATTAGCCGAAATTTTTCTGCGACAAAGTCCCAACACGCACCGTTCGCTTTAATACAAGCATTGGAATCGGGTACGAACGAATATCCCCACCAACTTTCAGAATCAACCTGAATGGTAAGAATTGCATCCGTAACCACCCACATATAAGCTTTTGGGAAAAAATAAATTAGCGCCATTATTATAAGAGCAGTTATAACGCTGTTAGCCCAGGTATTAAAAAGCTTCCTGCGTATCCAATTTCTGCTAGTGGACAAGATCGATAAATGGATTGACATTTTCACCTCTCAACAAATTGAATTTTTTTGTCATACCAGTTCATAAAGAATGCAGTTGTCAAACTGGTGGAGAGATAAACAATCATCATGATCATAATCGCTTCAGGTGCCTGGCCCGTTTGGTTTAATGTAGTATTAGAAATGCTTACCAAGTCAGGGTAGCCGACAGCCACAGCAAGCGAACTATTCTTAGTTAAATTAAGGTACTGGCTAGTCAACGGTGGAATAATTATACGTAATGCTTGGGGAAGCACTATTCTACCCATTATTACTCCCTCTTGAAGCCCGAGGGATCGGCCTGCCTCTACCTGACCTGTTGGAACAGACAAGATGCCTGAGCGAACTATATCCGCAATAAATGCGGAAGCATAAATAGTAAGACCAAAAAGAACCGCTATGAACTCTGGTGTGATTGTGGCTCCGCCAGATAGCCGAAAGCGTCCCATCTCCGGATAATCTATACCAACTGGTGCTCCCATTAAAAGCCAACCAATACACGGAAGCACTAGAATAAAACTTGTTCCAATCCAAAATACTGGTAGCTGTTGTCCTGTTTTGTCCATCCTAATACGTGACAAGTATCTGATCCAGATAGAAATGAAAATGCCAGTGGCAAGGCCTATAGCAGCTCCTAGCCAACCAATATCTGCTTCAAAAAAGGGCATAAAGATGCCCTGACGTGTCATGTAAATGGTACCCAAAAAAGGCTCTAAACCATTCTCGCCATTAAAGTCTCGAACTGTCGGAAGGAAGCGTGGACTTGTAACGATTGTATACCAAAGAATTATTTGCAGTAAAACCGGCAAGTTGCGTAAAAAATTAATATAAACTGATGTTAATTTGCTAACTAACCAGTTACTGGATAAGGCTGCAACTCCGACAAAAACACCTATTAGCGTCGCCAATGTAATTCCTAACACTGCGACAACGGAAGTATTAATAAAACCTACTAGAATAGCTCTCGCATATGATGAAGATGGAGAATAAGAGATCCAACTTTCACCGATTGCAAATCCAGATTCGAGTGAAAGATAATGAAAACCTGTCTGAATGTTCTGACGCTCAAGATTAACCTGCATGTTGTGGTAAAGAAAATAGGCACCACCCGCTACAAGAAAAAAAAATGCAGCTTGAAAAATTACAGCCTTCACTTCCTTACCGTTCATAGTAATAATTCTCAAAGTACGCTTAAAACTTGATATTGCGTTGGCCATAGAAGTATCCGCCATTTAAATGTGAACATATCTTACGCGCAATGTGTGTAGTTACGGAAAACGCGACATGGACAAATACAAAGGTAGGGTGAAGAAAGCCGTAAATGCAATTAAATACGGCTTTTTTTAGATAGCATTAACGGACTGGTGGAGAATACATAATTCCACCGTTCGACCATAACTTATTCAAACCGCGTGACAAGCCTAAAGGTGGGATATTACGCTCCCATATTTCACCGTAATTTCCGACCGCTAAAATAGCATTTACAATCCACGCCTCATCTAGACCTAGATTCCTACCCATGCCAGGATTTGTACCAAGCAGACGTTTAATATTTGGATTTTTAGATGATGACGCCATCTCCCTAACATTTGAGGAAGTGATGCCAAATTCTTCAGCCTCGACTAAGCCAAATATAACCCACTTCACTATGTCAAGAAATTGATCGTCACCGTGTCGCACAACTGGGCCAAGAGGCTCTTTAGATATTATCTCTGGCAATATTATATAATCATCACTTTTTCCTTTTGGAGCATCATTTAATCTAGTTGACGCCAATCCGGAAGCATCTGTTGTATAGGCATCACAACGACCAGCAAAAAACGCTGCGTTTAATTCCTGTAAACTTTCTATAACAACCGGCGTAAAAGTCATACTATTAGCACGAAAGTAATCAGCCAAATTTAGTTCCGAAGTTGTACCCGGCTGAATACAGACAGTCGCGCCGTCAAGCTCTTTCGCGCTCTTAACTTCTAGAGCTTTTGGTACCATAAAACCTTGACCATCATAGTATGTTACGGCAGTAAAATTTAATCCAAGAGCAGTATCACGAGTTAGAGACCACGAAGTATTACGCGATAATACATCAACTTCACCAGACTGAAGCGCAGTAAAGCGTTGTTGAGTAGATAACGGTATATATTTTACTTTATAAGAGCTGCCTAAAATTGCAGCCGCTAATGCTTTACAAATATCAACATCTAAACCAGTCCATTTGCCTCTAGAGTCAGGCAATGAGAAACCACCAAGACCTGTGCTTACTCCACAAATAAGTTCACCTCGAGACTTAATCGCCTCAACAGTTTTCGCAGCCGATGCCGAATAGGACGAAAACACAATAGCTGCCGCTGCAATAGCGGTAGTCCATTTGGATTTCATAATACATGCTCCCTTCAATTGTAATCTGTCTTTTTAGCATCAAACTGCTCTCTATAGCAGTTACGTAAGTAGTTGTTTGTATATAATTAATGGTTGAGTATCTGGCTGAGAAAAAGCTTCGTTCGTTTTGAGTTAGGGTTGTTGAAAAACTTTTCGGGTGTACCTTGTTCTACTATCTCGCCGCGATCCATAAAAATAACGCTATCTGCTACCGAGCGCGCAAAGCCCATCTCGTGAGTCACGCATAGCATTGTCATACCCGAATCTGCCAACTTAATCATTGTGTCGAGAACCTCTTTCACCATTTCTGGATCAAGTGCCGATGTTGGCTCATCAAAGAGCATAATGCGTGGGCGCATGCACAGCGCACGAGCGATAGCAACACGCTGTTGCTGCCCTCCTGAAAGTTGACCAGGATACTTATTAGCTTGCTCTGGAATCTTTACACGATTCAAATATTCCATAGCAACGTCTTCTGCCTCCGCACGTGGAATCTTTCTAACCCACTGTGGCGCCAAGCAAAGGTTATCTAAAACAGTGAGATGTGGAAATAAATTAAAATTCTGAAAAACCATACCTACTTCAGAACGGATTTTATCGATATTTTTCATATCACCAGTCAGTTCAATCCCATCAACAACTATTTGTCCCTGATGATGTTCCTCAAGACGATTAATGCAGCGAATCATTGTTGATTTACCTGACCCAGAAGGACCACATATAACAACACGCTCCCCACTTGTAACAGATAAATTTATATTCCGAAGAACATGAAAATCATCATACCATTTGTTTACACCTGACATGACAATTGCATGCTTTTGTAATGCGTTTGTAATGCTCTTCGCAGGAGCTGCTTCAGACATATTATAAAAAGTTCCCAGCTAAATCTATCTCAATGGCAGCTTCATTTACATCAAATAAGTAACTCTAGGGTTCACGATATCTATCTTATGATATTGTGTGATGTATGATGTTTCTAACTCTTTTTACACAGAATTGCATGTATGTATAAAAATAACAGCTTAACATGTTTTTTCACTTCTACTTAAGCAATTAAACAAAAATTCATACATAATTAAGTTATCTATTTGATACTTAATTTATATAACAACAAATAATACCTTCCTGAACAACATACATTTTTATTAATGGCTTCGTACAGCCCAACTACTACATCGCTTCCCAAACTGCAAATTAGGTTGATGAATTGTAGAGTTCAGGGATCGTTTAAATGATTAAACTGGTATGAAATCAAAACAATTCGCGGACTACATCTCATGTATCGAAGAATTTTCTCACATATGATGTTTATCACAGTTTTTTTCGTTGCAGTGTTAATAGTTTGGATACCTAACGACAAAAAATTTAAAGTTACAAAAAACTCTACTTTACGGTTTGATTACACCGGTCGAAATGCCCTCAATAACAAATCAGAAAAACGTAGACAATTTTTGATAAACAAAACAGATATAACTTCTGTTAGATTAGAAAATGTTGTTGATAATCATATTACTTCACTTCCACAGCTGGACTTGATCGTATCGAAAGGTAATGATATTCGTACTAGAGGATCAGTAAGTCACCCACGAATTTCATATGGTATAGATGATAATAACAACATTATAAAATTAGATCAAAATCTAGAAAAAAAGAATAAAAGCGTTTTTACATTGCAAAATAGACATTCACCCGAGAACCTAAGTGAGAGTGATACACTTCGTAGTGAGTATCTTTTAAAATATACTAAGAAGTATAGTGTATCACCTGAGAAACAATACTCTCATGTTAAATCCAAACTCCAATACGCTCAGCCCAGAAAACACCCAATGAGTCATAATGTAGATTTGCCTTCGTTAAACCCTGTGCGAAAAAAAATGACAAAAGAAAATTTAACATCACTACATTCTTCAGTAAAAAACTCTAGCTTATCGTATGGAAAAAGTGATATCATAAAAACAAAAAACAAAGATTCCGAACGTCCGGAATGGGCTAGCTCAGCATTAGGTTTAATTAATTAAGCAAATTCAGTATAAATTGCATTAAATGCATTATTAGTTCGTAAATTTTGCTTTAATCGATTAAACCATGCTGCAATTAAGCGCGACAGTTTTTCATTTTTGAACTAAATTACCTTAAATAAATATTTGCTGAGCCTTGTGTACACTTATAAAGACTTAAACAATGTAGGCTTGGCCTTATATCTAGAACTGTGAAGCTCTTCCCTAAGGATTTTATTACTCGCGTTGGGCTATTTGTGGTAGTTAGGTTTCGGTAAACCGAAATTGAAAAAAGCTAATAGATGATATCAACCCTGCGCAAACCCGCTGATGTAGGTTCAAGACGTCTCGATGTTGTTTCAAGGCTCCCAATTTTTTGGAACCTTATCGATAGACGGGGGGGTGTTGCAGGCGGCACTGCTGCTGCTGCATGGAAGGTAGATTTGTTATTTGCGTGCGGTGCTAATATTGAAATTTATGCACCAGTCATTAGTACAGAAATGACAGATTTAATAAAACGCAGAACTGGATCTGGAACGCTAACTCATCACTCCAGGACATGGGGAGTGGATGTTTTTGTAAATGCCGATCTTGCTCTCACAGATACAGATTGTGATGCTGAAGCTCAAGCCTTTTACTGCTCGGCAACTGCTGCGGGGGTCCCCGTTAATATAATTAATAAGCCAGCTCTATCCCAATTTCAGTTCGGCACTTTAGTTAACCGTTATCCAGTCGTTGTTGCCGTCTCTACGGGTGATATCGCCCCAATTTTCGAACAAGCAATAAGCTGCCGTATTGAAACATTATTACCAGCCTCAATTACAAGGTGGGTTCAATTAGCTAATACAATTCGCAAAACTGTTATTGCAAAGCTTGAAAATGGTCTGCAACGTCGTACATTTTGGGAACGGTTCTCTGATATGGTATTTCAATATGCAGTGCCTCCTCAAGATACTAATGATCTAGTTGATCTAGTTGATAAAATCGCAACCAGTGCCCCAATCGAGCACGGTCGTGTAACACTTGTTGGTGGTGGCCCTGGCGATGTTGAGCTTTTAACTATAAAGGCAGCTCGAGCTCTGCAATCGGCAGATATAATTCTTTTTGATGACCTTGTTACAGAAGATATGCTGGAGCTTGCACGTTCTGAAGCTAAACGTATTATGGTCGGCAAGCGAGGAGGGCGTAAAAGCTGCTCGCAAAATGATATCAATGATTTGATGGTCAAATTAGCGAAACAAGGAAATCATGTCGTTCGTCTTAAATCAGGAGATCCGATGGTTTTCGGCCGTGCTGGTGAGGAAATCGAACGTTTAAAAAGAGAAAATATCTCGGTTGAAGTCATACCTGGTGTTACTGCTGCTTCTTCACTTGCATCTTTATTAGGTATATCTTTAACGCATCGTGATTATGCGCATTCCGTACGTTACGTTACAGGCCATTCGCGCTCAGGAGAATTATCATCTGATTTAGATTGGAAAGGTATGGCAGATCCTGAGACAACAATTGTATTTTACATGGGGGGAAGGACTAGTCCATCTATAGCAAGGCGCTTACTTGAGAATGGTATGCCGAATGATATGCCGGTATTACTTGCCTATTCTATATCACGTCCAAATATGAAATTGTTTAAAACAACCTTAGCGACACTGTCTGATCCGTTGACAAGTATAGAGATTGAAGGCCCTGTACTTGTAGCGATAGGCTCGGTGTTTAATGTGAATTACAACTTCCATGAGGTTGTAACATTACCTTCAAACCCCAATTTGCAGACTGCCGTAAAAATACTTGGACAATTGCGCTAAAAAGTCATATTAGCTTAAAAGATCTAACTGCAGGATAAATCAAAAAAAGTTTTTATACTGACAACTGTCCGTATGTAAACACTATAGCGTTTAATTAGATGATTGATAAACTATGCATCAATAGTTGGAACACTAATGCTGGCAACTTATAGAAAACTAAAGGTTCTAACTGAAAGTTCTAGCGTTATAAATCTGGGTATTTTTAAAACTAATACTGCCTCTTTTAGCTTAGGACTTCCCATCTTGAACTTTAACTGCGTGCTACTGACTTTGAACACGAGCAAATAAACTTAAGTACAATTAATAAATTATGGAGATAACACATTCGGAATAAAAGGGATCTCCACATCAATATCACTATAAGGCTTGTTATCACTCCCATCTCGACCATAAATATCTTGGCGGAAAGCAACAGAATTATCATCATTTACCCATGCAGTGATATAGGTTAAGAACACTCGAAGAGGACGGGTTAGTATGACATCGAAATCTTCTGGGCGCTTTAAGCGTATACGATCCATATTAGCCTGTGAAATTAGTTGGTTTACCGCACCTAACTCGCTTAGTAACGGTTCATATCTCGCTATCCAGGACACAAGATCAAGCACATTTTCCACGCGAACACAACCAGCGCTGAAAGCTCGAAGACGTTGTTTAAAAAGATTTTTCATTGGTGTATCATGCAGGTAAATAATTTCTTTGTTCGGCATGTTGATCCGAACCAATCCTAGTGCATTCCAAGGTCCGGGAGCCTGACGAAATTTTATTTTTTTTGTATCAATATTGTACCAATCAATATACTTTATATCCAACACTGGCCCACCATAATGTCCTTTAACAGCGCTTATATGCTCCTTATCTAAATAATCTGGCTCACGTAAGAGACGCGGAATGAGATCTATATTAGCAACGCTATCTGGTACACGCCAAAAAGGAAAAAAATTTAATCCTATGATAATAGCGTTAATTTCTGGTGTTTGACGATCAGTTTTACCGACAACAACCCTGTGATATTGTTGCACTTCAAATTGATCAATGGCTTCAAGTTGAAAGCTGGCAGTGTTGACTAATATATATCGATTAATCTTGCCATCCTCCAAGTGATTGGAAATACGTTTGCGGTTAATAATCAGCTGACGTAACCGCTCCTCCGGTGTTACAACTATTTGCCTTCGAGTTGATCGATCCAGCTTGCCAGATATACGTAAGCCGTGGCGCTTTTGGAAATGTTTAACACCCATCTCTAGCTGTTCGTCAAAATGAAAGCTATGCTTGTAAAAGCTGGCATCTTCAGGTGGTATATCTCTGCTGAGAACTAGACGCTTTCGTATTGAAGGTATAGCTGGATCGTCGTCACCTTGCCGTAAAAGTTTTAAGCCTCTTTTTATTTGCCATCCACCTTTAGCAATTAATTTGCGGTAATACAGGATGGCTTTGTCGATACGGTACAACATTTCCTCACTTCGGAGAGGCACGCTGCTGTTTCGCAAGTCCCTAAATTGTACTGGCTTTTTAGGAAATAGTGTAGGGTATTTATCTATGTCAGTATTACTTTGATCGAAAATCGATTTATACCATTGATTGTTGTCTTGTGACCGAGCTAAGCTTAATGTGAAAATACTAATAATTAGACTGCAAATACTTAATATTAGTATCTTACAAACTAAGAAGTCTAAAGGTGGTTTCACATGCCCTATGCTTATTTTTTGCCAATAGGCTGTCATCAATATCAATCCAAGTACTATAAAAATTTCTACTACACTAAGATTTATCAAGCGGTGATGCAAACAAGTCTTGTTAGCTAGCGTTTGTCTGAATTCGCGCTTTTCTCGAAGCGTCCCAGAAAATATAATGTACCAGCGTAAACAGCTCTGAGATTAGAATGATTCTTTTATACTTCTAGTACCTGAGTAGTAATTAAATGGAAATTCCTAAAATAGCATTTTCTGTAAGATTGACAAAATATAATTTAAAATCTAATTTTATTTTTTAAAATATCTATCCTTATCAAACTGCAGCCACATAGAAAAAAGTGACTCTGTTTTTGAAATGCACTATCGTCTAGAAACCTTACACTTAGTTACAACTATCATCTTTTGATTTACTATAATATAAATGTGACATCTGAATTAAAAACAAGTGATCTTATCATAATATCATCACTAAGAATTTTTGAAACTTAAAGGCACTACATTAGTGGATTAAAGCAACGTAGCTAAAATAAGCATGGAGTATAAAAACGAAGATCAGACTAATTTTTAAGAATGCGTCCGGCTACAGCATCGAGTTTTGAAACCAGCAACGGGTCGCGTGATTCTGGTTGTGTTAAAACAGCTTCTTCTAAAGCCCGATCCGATCCTATAGGGCAAGCCGGATGTTGGCGTGGAAAAAGCCTAGCGAGAGTCTTAACCATGCGATGCGCATTTTCAGCGTTATCCTGCATAACCTTTACTACACCTGCGACGTTAACATTACTATATTTATGATGCCAACAATCATAATCCGTGACCATCGCGATTGAAGCGTAACAAATCTCTGCCTCACGCGCCAACTTAGCCTCAGGCATATTAGTCATTCCAATTACATCACATCCCCAAGAGCGATAAAGCTGGCTTTCAGCACGAGATGAGAATTGCGGACCTTCTATGGCTAAGTATGTTCCACCTCTTTGATAAAGAATACCCTCAAATTTAATTGCTTTTTCTACTTCGTCTACAACAGTTGGACTTACTGGGTCAGCAATGGATACATGTGCAATAAAGCCGCTACCAAAAAAGCTTTTATCACGAGCAAATGTTTTATCAATGAATTGATCAACAAGAACAAACATTCCAGGTTTGAGCTTCTCATTCAATGATCCACACGCTGAAATAGATATAAGATCAGTCACACCTACTCGTTTTAGACAATCAATGTTAGCGCGATAATTAATGTCTGTTGGTAAGTACTTGTGTCCGCGACCATGACGAGGAAGAAAGCGGATTGGAATTCCTTCAATATCTGTAAAAAGTATACAATCTGATGGTTTACCCCATGGGCTCGAAACACTTTCCCAATGTGAGCATTTCGCACCATCAAGACTGTAAACACCACTGCCACCAATGATACCTAGCACTGTTTTGGTCATAATAGATAAGCCTTAATTAAAGTCCGTTGTAATTATATAGATGCCCGACAACAAAAAAAGGTGGACTTGACTGCGCCGGGCAACATAGTACGCATTGTACTTTCCTAGAATTTACAATGCATAATTAATGCTTCACACTTGCCCAAATACGACGCTTCGCGATGTACAGGAGCACCCCTGTGATTAAAAGATAGACTAAAACTTGCCAACCAGTTTGCTTGCGTTGATTCAAAGTTGGATCTGATGCCCAAGATAAGAATGCAGCAACATCCTTAGCGTACTGCTTTACAGTAGAAGGTATCATAGCACTCTGATACTCAACCTGATTGTTACCACCTGCAAATGGATTAGCCATAGCAATTTGATGACCTGGATAATATTTATTGTAATTCATACCCTCGGATATTTCCATAGTCTCAGGAGGCTCATCATATCCTGTCAGCAACGCTGCTATGTAATCTGATCCACCTTCCTGATAACCATTAAAAATATCCGCAAACATGGCAAATGGATGCCAATACCAGGGTCCGACATAAGCAGTACCTCGTGCTTTAGCTATTACTGACAAGTCTGGTGGCAAAGCTCCGTTATGAATCGAGCGTGCCTCTTTTTCGTTAGCGTAAAGAGGTGGAAATCTGTCTGACAATACAGCCGAACGTTTTTTGACTTCGCCATCTTCGTTCGGAAGTGCATCCACCTCGTATTCTGATGCTAACACCTTGAGCTCTTCCTCAGGAAATTCAGGCCCTCCTTTTTGTGCGAGGTTACGAAAAGCAATCCTGTTTAGGCTATGACATGACGAACAGGCTTCGCGATAGATCTGAAAACCACGTTGAAGCTGTGCTTTATCGTACTGACCGCTAATACCTGAGAATGACCATTCATTTCGTGGTATCTCTATATGACTACCGGCGGCAAACGCACCGGTAGTTAAAATTAAAGTATATGCTGTAACTGCGACAAGCGAACTAATCTTAATCATCTGCCGAATTTCTCCTGTATATTAAGCTGCCTATTATCGCTTTTCCGGAGCTGCGGCTGCAGGTGCTGGTACGCCGCCGGCACCTGCAACAATCGGCATTTCACCTACATCTTCGTTGTTAAGAACCGATTCCGAAATAGATTTAGGTAATTTTTTTGGAACCTCGAACAGGCCAACAATTGGCATCACTAATAAAAAGTAAACACACGTGCCCAAAACACGTAAGAACCCTCCGCGGGCATGGCTCCTAGGTATCCAAGAGCTATACATGTGAATGCGAACAGCCAAAAAAACCATCTGTAAAGCGGGCGATATTTTGTTGAGCGCACGCGCGATGTATCCAACCACGGTATGAAAACAAGCACAATTATTGCGGAAAACATCGCAATAACACCACCAAGTTTCGATGGTATAGCACGCAAAATTGCATAGAAAGGTAAGAAATACCATTCGGGAACAATATGAGCCGGTGTTACTAACGGATTGGCAGGGATGTAGTTATCTGCATGCCCAAGATAATCCGGTACAAAGAACACAAACCATGCGAACATAATTACGAAAATGACGAGTGCGAATAGGTCCTTCATCACTGCGAAAGGTGACATCGGGACGCCGTCAGACTTTACTTTCATCTCCACGCCAGTTGGATTATTTTGTCCTGAAACATGCAAAGCCCAAACGTGCAAAGCTACTAGACCAAAAATAACAAATGGCAGAAGAAAATGAAGGCTAAAGAAACGGTTTAGTGTGGTGCCCGTTACAGAATAGCCGCCCCATAACCACGTTACAATAGAAGAGCCCAAACCAGGAACAATTTCGTCAAGTGATGAAAATAGATTTGTTATAACGGTAACCCCCCAGAAACTCATTTGCCCCCAAGGCAATGTGTATCCGAGAAAGCCTGTTGCCATCATTGCAAGAAATATTAAAACGCCAAGTATCCACAAAACTTCGCGAGGTGCTTTGTAGGAACCGTAGTAAAGACCACGGAAAATGTGCAGATAGACTGCAATAAAAAACATTGACGCGCCTACTGCATGAATTGATTGTATTAACCAGCCATAGTTAACATCACGTTTAATTCTTTGAACAGAATCAAATGCCATATCAGCATGCGGCACATAATGCATAGCTAGAACAATGCCTGTCACAATCTGAGTTACTAAACAAAACATTAAGATTCCGCCAAAGGTCCACATGTAATTAAGATTACGTGGAGTTGGAAAATCAACAAATTGGCCATGCATAAGCCTCATTATCGGAAGGCGTTCGTCTATCCATTTCGAAATCGATCCGCTCGGTAGGTAAGTATCATTATGGGCTTTCATAACTTTTAATACTCCTTGAATTATATCATCCAGCGATCTAATCAACCAATCTTTATCTTAGTATCTGAGATGAATTGGTAAGGTGGCACATCCATATTGCGAGGCGCTGGTCCTTTCCGGATGCGCCCTGATGTATCATAGTGTGAACCATGACAAGGGCAAAACCAACCATTATAGTCTCCTTTAGTGTCGCTTAGACTTTGACCTTTAGGAATACACCCTAAGTGTGTGCAAATTCCAACATTAACCAACCAATTTTCATGCCCTTTCTTTGTACGCTCTTCATCTGGGGCTGGATCTGGAAGATCTTCAAGTGACACATTTTTGGCTTCTTCGATTTCGGCCAAAGTTCGATTGCGAATAAATACAGGCTTGCCACGCCACATTACAGTAATGGCTTGGCCCTTGGCAATGGGGGCCAAATCGACCTCTATAGATGCTAAGGCCAATGCACCGGCATCCGGATTCATTTGATCAATGAACGGCCACAATGCCATAACACCGCCGACAGCAAAAAATGCTGGGCCTGCTAAAGTCATAAAATCACGCCGAGTTAAATCCTCATTATCTTGACTAGCCAATAATGCCTCCATTCGGTAGAAGTTTCCATATATGCTTAAATAAAGCACAAGCATACTTCTAGCCCTTAAGAATTGATTTGTAAGTTCGATATATGAAATAATTATCACACACACCACCGGTTCTGTACGATACATCGCAAAAGCTGACATCAGAAGCACGCGGAATGACATGCGATATTGTGGCGCCCCTATTCTGACACGGGTGGTATCATTAAGATGTTGACGAACTTAATTATCTAAGAAGAGTAATAGCAAAAATGAAAGATAACACATGCGTATAGCTCTCTATCAACCGGACATTCCACAGAATACTGGTACCATATTACGGCTTGCAGCATGCATGAATGTCACGGTCGATATCATTGGACCGGCGGGCTTTGACTTATCAGATCGTGCCTTTCGGCGTTCTGGAATGGATTACATAGAGCATGCTAATTTTCTAAGGCATATAAATTGGCAAAGCTTTCAATTGTGGCGAAGTGAGACTACAGTACCGCAACGGTTGCTCCTACTAACGACCACCGCGCAACACAGTTACGTTGAATTTTTCTTTCAGCCGACAGACATACTACTGTTTGGGAGTGAGAGCGCCGGCGTGACAGACGAAATACATAATACAGTTGATAAAAGTCTTACGATTCCAATGCACTACGGATTTAGATCGTTAAATCTAGCAGTTTCAGTAGCTATGGTTCTTGGTGAAGCTTTACGGCAAAACGATAGTTTTGTTAAGCCATAACAAACTTAAAACTTTTTTATAAAATTTTCTGTGTAAGTGCGTATTTACACTGCGCATCACCACTATATACTTGTTAGTAAAGTCAAAGAATATATTAGATGTTTGAATGGTTTTACGATTAAACTTAAGATATTCTCAACTAACTTCTTAATTCGGCGAGTTAAGATTTAAATCCAAGTAACCTCTAGCTTGTCAATTCCTAAAAATCACATAATAAATAATCTAGCGGTAACTACTAAAATAATACAGGTTTATTATTAATCGAAACATTGACATTTTCTGGACGCAAGCCAGTTTGCTAAAAAGAAATTTGCCTCAAACATGTCAATTTATTGTAGCCATCAGTACTACAAGTTGCCCTTGGTACCAACGAAGAAGTCGAGAAAAGATTTGCCTGTACACTCCACTTCCAATTTTGCATAAAACTATAACTTTTATCTTTACATATTTCTGCACGTAACATTAGTTTTAGATAATTCTTGGCACAAGAATTAAGGCATCAGCTACAAAAGTGATGATAGATATTTCCTAAGCCGAAAAATATATAAAACTCAGAATTTATCAAATCATGAAGAGACGTTAGATGCACTTATAATATCTGTTAATTCCACAATATTTACTTTTTTTGCAATGCAGCAATCGTTTTTTTAACTTAGAGCTTTACACTCAAATAGATATAATATCGTTTCAATATTATCTAAGATACTAACTTATTTAATGAAGTTAGCTTGAGATGCTAGTGAAAGTCATGTGACATGCAGAAAGTTTTCGATCGCTACTGGCTTCTACTTATGGTTGGTGTGTTATTAGGCATTTTACTATTTACTCATGGCCGAGACTACATTCTCACTGAAACAAAACCTAGGCAAATTTCTGAGCGTGGAGAACTAGCTTCTTTCGAAATTACTGCAAATAAGGTCTTTACGTCTGCCTCTGCCTCCGTTGTTTACATATTTACTGAGCAGCGCGGCCATCCTCTTTTTGGCAATAAAAGAACAAAAAAAGGTTCGGGTTCAGGTTTTATCTGGGATACTGCTGGTCACGTAATTACAAACCATCATGTAATTTACGGAGCGGATCGTGTGTTTGTGCGTTTCGATTCAGGAAATACGGCTCAAGCTAACATTGTCGGTAGTTCTCCAGATCACGATTTGGCAGTTTTAAAAATTACGGGGTTATCTTTTGGATTAGTTCCGATTCCGTTAGGACGATCGAATAACTTAAAGATCGGCCAAGCAGTATTTGCTATTGGAAATCCTTTTGGTCTCACTAGAAGCTTATCGACAGGAGTGGTAAGTGCGTTGGGACGCCG
>JABSQE010000059.1 GCA_013214245.1 Hyphomicrobiaceae bacterium | reverse complement strand
GCATTAGAGTGGGGTGTTTATGGTGTGCCTGAGACTTTCATTATTAGTTCTAAGGGAGATATAGTTTATAAACACGTGGGTCCATTAAGTAAGTTGCAATTAGAGAGTAAGATTATTCCAATTATTAAACAGTTAGATAATTGAGATCCTACAAAAAATGCAATAAAGCTTTAGTTGCTAGCGCAAATTTTAACAGTATTCAGTTGTGATTATTTTTACTTGTCTTAATTTTCGATATATAGTTTTTTAACATAAATTTTTAAAAGATGGCAATATTTAGTTATCACAAACAAGTGATGATCAAGTTTGTGTTGCTTCAATAAAAAACAGTCGACTGGATTCCAGGTACAATTTCTTGAAGCGAATCGCACTCTCTCTAAGTATAATCTTTGCTATCTAAGTCTAAAAATTCAATTTTTACTATAAACAAATACAATATTCAGCTTTGCGTAGTGTTGAGAGTTGGCATGGTGCTGGAACGAGTTGTCTTAAAAAGTGGACTTGTTTAATTGGTTTAGGAGCTCTGCTAACTTTTTTTAAATCACTACATCATTAATGATTCAATTTTAGTAAGGTGAAAATAGTAAATAATAGCTATATCACAACTAGTATTTATCATATATTTTTCTACATACTGGTAATGCATTGTCTATTGAAGAAAAGTTTTAGTTCAAATATACTTTGCACATCACATTGACATAATTATCTTCCTTAAATTCACAATGAAAGTTTATACTAATGCGTCCGTCAAAACGAAAGCCTGACGAATTACGCAGCATTTCACTTGAACGTGCTACTTCTATGCATGCAGAAGGTTCATGTTTTATAAAATTTGGCAATACACATGTTCTCTGTACAGCCACTTTAGAAGAACGCGTGCCGAACTGGCTTAAGGGGCAGGGTAAAGGCTGGCTTACTGCAGAATATGGTATGCTGCCAAGATCTACACATCAACGTATGCGCAGAGAAATTTCGTTGGGCAAACCGACAGGTAGAACACAAGAAATTCAGAGGCTTGTTGGCCGATCTTTGCGAGCTGCACTTGACTTGGAAAAACTCGGCGAGCGTCAGATTACAGTGGATTGCGATGTTATCCAAGCTGATGGGGGCACACGTACTGCAGCTATCACTGGGGGTTGGGTCGCTCTCTATGATTGCATTAATTTGATGAGTGAGCGTAACATTATAGGAAACGGTGTTCTTAAGGCTAATGTGGCTGCTATATCATCAGGAATTTATAATGACACTTGTGTGCTTGATCTTGATTATGCTGAAGATTCGGTGGCACAGGCCGATGCAAATTTTGTTATGACTAATAATGGCGGTATTATAGAGATTCAAGGAACTGCGGAGAAAGAGCCTTTTGAACAAAATAGGTTTGATGAGCTTACAGAGCTTGCACGTAAAGGTATTGGTGAATTAATCTCTCTGCAAAAACTAACTGTTTGCTGATATATCAGCGTTTGGTATGTGCGCTACACTTTCAGAACTTAAAGTAAATATATTTGAACTTCTATAGGGTGTCATGAACTCTCATATTCTTTATCCAGGCGACAAAATAGTTATAGCAAGCCACAATACTGGTAAAATTCAAGAAATTAGTGCTTTGTTGGCACCCTATAATATCGAAACAACATCATCCCGTGATCTCGATTTGCCCGTACCAGAAGAGACTGGTTCCACGTTTATAGAAAATGCTGTGATCAAAGCATGCGCAGCGCAAGCTGCGACAGGATTACCTTCTCTGGCTGATGATTCTGGACTTGAAGTCGAGGGGCTAGATGGTGCTCCTGGTGTATATTCTGCTGATCGGAGTGGGCCAAAAAGAGATTTTGCAAGCGCCATGCGACGTGTTAGAGAAGAGCTAGTGAACAGGGGACGTTGGTTGTACGAGAAACCGGCTGCCAACTTTATTTCTACAATTGTCATATCTTGGGTAGACGGTACACTCAAATCTTATGAAGGTAAAACCTATGGGTGTTTGGTATGGCCGCCTCGTGGTGATTTAGGGTATGGCTACGATCCGATATTTCAGCCAGATGGTTACAACAAGACATTTGCTGAGATGCATCCCGCAGAGAATATAGAGCTAAAGACTGAATGCAAAGCCGTACTTTCGCATCGCTCTCGAGCACTGGAACTCTTTATTAATGAATGTATCTCAAAAGTTTGAACAATTTAATGACTCAAATTTTGGCATATATGTACACTGGCCGTTTTGCGAATCAAAGTGTCCATATTGTGATTTTAATAGCTTTGCTAATTACGGTAGTATTGATCAGGCAGATATTCTAGCTGGCTACATACAAGAGATATTACATCTTAGAAGCTTAACCGGTCCCAAGTCTGTCAGCAGTATTTTTATTGGTGGTGGAACACCATCATTGATGTTACCACCAGTGCTTGATTCCCTGCTGAGAGCTATACAACAATCTTGGCACGTAGAGTCGTGGGCAGAGATAACACTTGAAGCCAACCCTTCAAATGTAGAGTTAGGGCGTTTTAAAGCTTACCGTAGTGTTGGAATTAATAGGTTGTCATTAGGAGTACAAGCGCTGAGAGATTTTGATTTACAAGCACTAGGAAGATTACATACAGCCCGACAAGCCTTAGTATGCATCGATATCACAGCTAAAATTTTTCCAAATTTTTCATTAGACTTGATCTATGCCCGACCAAATCAAACTCTTGATGACTGGCGTTGTGAACTTTCACAAGTACTGTCACTAGGTGGGCAGCACCTTTCCCTTTATCAACTCATAATTCAAGAAGGAACACTATTCGCTAATAAGCGCCTAGCTGGTGAATTACATATCTTAGAGCCAGAGCTTGCTAATGATATGTATGCGTTGACTCAACAAATGACTACGAACGCGGGCCTGAAAGGATATGAAATTTCTAATCACGCTGTTCCCGGTTTGGAAAGTCAACATAATCTCTTGTATTGGCGTTGTGGAGAATATGCTGGCATTGGTCCTGGTGCACATGGGCGCATTATTTCAAATGGTTATCGTATTGCTATTTTGAACGAGTATCTGCCGGAAAAATGGCTTGCAAAGATAAACGAGAGTGGAAATGCTCTTATTGAATTTGCTAAACTTAGCAAGGAAGAACAAGCAGATGAGCTAATAATTATGGGCTTAAGAACTGTTGAAGGCCTAAATCTTGAACGTCTCGCTCGCATCGCTAGCTTAATACCAATGCAGAAAAAAGTTACAGAGCTTGTTGAGCAAGACTTTTTGGAATATGCGCAAGATTTTAAGGTACTTCGAGTGAAAGAACAGGGACGTTTTATTGTAAATAAACTTATTTTGGAACTTGCTAGCTCTTTGGAGCCAGTATGAAAGCACCATTTTACAAGCTTACAACGTGTTTAGGCTTGGCTGTGAGAATAAGCTATCACAATAGCTAGGATTTATAGAAAAGTTTGACTTTAATGGAACTTCCACTCTTTGACCTTTGATGAGGGGGGTGTGTAGTAAATGGATATTATTGTTTTTTTGAGGACTATCAAATAAATAATCAGGATATTGCAGATGCGTTTAGTCGTTTATTTTAGAGCTGCATTACAATATGTTTATGACAGAGTTATAATACTTGCAGCTAATAGATATGCATCTCTCGCTTTATTCGCCTTAGCGTTTGCTGAGAGTTCCTTATTTCCAATACCACCCCATGTAATACTTATACCCATGGCTTTAGCTAATAAGGCTAAAGCATGGAAATTTGCTGCTATAGCGACCTCAGCATCGGTTCTAGGCGGTTTTGCAGGATATATGATAGGCTATTGTTTGTTTGATCTTTTTGGCAAGTCCGTGTTGATCGTATATGGCGGGATGGAAAAGTTTGATGCATTTCGTTACTACTACAACAATTACGGGGCATGGATTGTATTTTTTGCAGGTGTTACTCCTTTTCCTTACAAAGTTGTAACTATAGCAAGTGGTGTTATGAAGCTTGATCTAGTTGTCTTTTTGCTAGCAAGTTTCGCATCACGTGGCCTAGTGTTCTTTACGATATGTGGTCTAATTTATTTCTTCGGTCGATCGATTAGAGTATTCATAGAAGAGCGTTTGAGCGCTGTCACCTTAGTATTCTTTAGTCTATTTCTTGCAATCTTTTTAGTAACTAAATATCTAGTATATTGAAATTTTGTGTTTTTTTGGCAATTATGAAGTCTTGGAGTTACTTAATCGATGGCATTATCAACATCTGAAATAAAAAGGCAACCTTCGTATAAATGGGGTGCTATTAGTTACATCATAGCTCTAATAGTAATATTACTAGCTTTTGCGTTTGAATATGTCGGTGGATATAAAGCTTGCGAACTGTGTATCCAGCAGCGATACAGCTATTATCTAGGTATCCCTATACTATTTATTGCCTTACTCTTCGTTGGCCTAGAAAAACGCGGCTTAGCAATCACGTTGTTCTTATTAACCTCATTGATATTTCTCTTAAATGTTTTTCTTGGCTCATATCATGCGGGTATCGAATGGGGCTTCTGGGATGGTTCGACAACATGTAATTACGCACGCCACCAACATTTGGTAGAAAATAATGAGGGGATATTGGCACTCTTACAAGAAATGCCTACTACGTCTTGTGGTCATGTGGCGTGGAGATTTTTAGGATTATCTTTTGCAGGCTGGAATGTTATATCAAGTCTAATTTTGACGATTTGTTGTATTAGAGCTGCATCTTCTTATAATTTAATTTATACTAATTAGGCCGATAATTGAGTGCTATAGTTTGTATTATAAATAGTAAAATAACACTTCAAGATTTGAATCCTTCGCATAACGTATTTTTAGCAATTTGAATATCTTAAAATATACAGGCTTATTGGTTGGTACAATTTTTTAAGTACCAACTTGCTGTAGAAATTAATCTTTCACGAGCGCTTTATAACATAACCTTAAGACACTGTTTAAAATGGAAATTAGAAATTTTTGAACTTTATTGCTATTAATTAAATTTTCTACAACTTGTACTAAATTTATCTATAACACTAATATACTTTTACAACTTTCTTATTGCCCATACTGTAACTTCTAACTTTACCATAGTTATACTGAATCCTTATCACAAGTAAAGGTTGCTAGTAAAACTTAAATATGTAGATAGTACTATTACTTAAATTATTTCTCTCTATAAAATAAGAGTACACAAATCAAAGGTTTTAGAAATATTTTCAAGTTTAAGTTTTGATAATGATAATTCATAATTAGGTTAACCCAAACCAATTCTTAGTAAATCATGAATGTGGACAATACCTAGAGGTTTTTCTTCTTTAACAATAAACATTTGTGTCCTTTGGCGAGTGTTCATTTGCTCAAGAGCCGCGGATGCGAGTATGTGATATGGCAAGGTGTCAGGGCTATAAGTCATGATATCTTGCGCTTCAGACTGAACAAGACTTGGACCCATGTGACGACGTAAATCGCCATCAGTTATCATGCCAACTAACTTGTCATTCTTATCTGTTACACCAAGGCATCCAAAGCTTTTTTCTGTCATAATCAAAAGCGCCTCGCTCATAACTGTATGTTTCTTAACAAGCGGCATTTTTTCGCCTGAGTGCATTATATCGCTGAGATACCTTAATTTCGCTCCAAGAGATCCACCGGGATGAAATTGCTTAAAGTCATGTGCTGAAAAGCCTTTTGCCTCTAAAAGAGCCATAGCCAGACAATCACCTAGTGCTAGTGTAATTGTTGTGGATGTGGTCGGAGCAAGCCCATGCGGGCATGCCTCTTTAGCACGAGGCAATAATAAACATAAATCGGATGCTTGGCCAAGCGCAGAATCTAATCTTGATGTTAAGGATATTAAGGGTACAGCAAATCGGCGCGAATAAGTCAAAATATTAGCCAGTTCTGTGGTTTCTCCTGACCAAGAAATTGCCAATATCACATCATTGCCCGTTATCATCCCAAGATCCCCATGTGAGGCCTCACTTGGATGAACAAAGAACGATGGTGTTCCAGTTGAAGCGAATGTTGCCGCAAGTTTCTGTCCGATGTGGCCTGACTTTCCTATTCCGGTCACTATCAATCGACCAACTGTAGATTGAAGTAATGTAATAGCCGATCCAAAAGGTTCAGCTAACTTGTTTTTGAGTTGATTATGTAGTTGTTGCAGACCTTTTGTTTCAAGTTCTAATGTACGTAATGCGAAATGTAACGAATTGAGCATGTTAGTTATGCACCTGCAAATGTTACAGTTAATCCGACCTTTAAAGGTCAGACCGAACTATCATAGGACTTTATACAAATGAAAACTGGCATGGATTGTTGTTCGACAGCAAATCCTGCTAGTCGTTTTTAACTCGTCTATTCGAGACGTAATGGGTTTGAGGTAATTATACTAATGATGCATACAATTTTTATCTAAACTCTAAACTTATTCCAATCTGATTAATGGTATGTTATACATGATTGTAAATAAGTTGATTCAGGAAAGATTTATATTAATTAATTTACTGAAGATTATGGCACAACCAATTAATAAGCTATAAACTAATATCCTCTCTTTTAGGCATAGCATAAAAATTTCTGTGCCCAGCTAATGGAGAGCAGCTTTTTAAATTTGAAGATTATAATTTTCTCAAATCCAGTGAGCCATACAACGAGATTGCTACATAAGAATCTGTACTCTATATCAAACTTATAAAATGTTTTCAGCTGTGTGCATATAGTCTATAAGTTTTTATTAAACATGTTAATACTTTTCTGTTGATTAAGCTGCTGAAATGCGAAGACTATAAAAGTTATTAAAAACATTTTTAGAATATCTGTATAAATAAATGGCCAAAATCCAAAAAGAAGTGTGGTTGAATTTAGCCCATAGACAATGCTTAACCATACAAGGCCCGGAGTGTAGATAGCCGTAATGCCAGCAAAAGACGT
>JABSQE010000058.1 GCA_013214245.1 Hyphomicrobiaceae bacterium | reverse complement strand
GCACTGGTATCTGACCCCCCACGTCCTAGCGTAGTAATTCGATTGGACTTCGGTTCTATACCTTGAAATCCCGTTACTATAGCGACCTCAGGTAACTTCAATCTTTTACGAATTTCCTCCCCGTTAACATCAAGAATACGTGCGGCACCATGCGCTCTATTCGTCTTAACTGGAATTTGCCAGCCTTGCCATGATCGCGCCTGTATATTCATGGACTGCAATGTAATAGCCAACAATCCAGCAGTTATCTGCTCTCCTGATGCGACTACGGTATCGTATTCACGAGCGTCGTAAAGTGTTGACAGGTCACGCACCCACTCAACAAGCTGGTTTGTTGTTCCCGACATTGCTGATACTACTACCGCGACTTCATTACCAGATTCAAATTCACGCTTAACGTGTTTTGAAGCATTCCTTATACAATCTAAGTTTGCAACTGATGTGCCGCCGAATTTCATGACCACGCGTGCCATAGATTTATCCATCTCATTGGTCGTTTTTCAATATACGACCATAATACCGTTTAATTAATTACCAAACGCTTAGTTCTAAAAACTAAACAATTCTCAATTTACTAATCACTAAGTTTAACAACTCTATGATCAGTTTTAGTACAAACTAGCTCTTACTATTAACGATAATGACTGATGTGTGCAATTTCATATACAAATTGACTGGAAAAATTGTAATCGGATAAAATAAATGGTTATATCCAAATATGTATTTGGATCATACTGGAATACTTAAGATGTATAAGTCTAATATTAAACTAATCCCATCAACAAATATTGATGACAGAGAAGTTAAACACTTTTCAAGTCAGGCTGATGGATGGTGGGATCCGTCTGGCTTTTTCCGCCCTTTGCATCAGATTAATCCACTTAGATTAAGATATATTCGCGATCAATCAGTGCGCCATTTTAATATTGAAATCTCTTCCCTTAATCCACTCAAAGGTCTAACCTGTCTCGATATTGGTTGCGGCGGTGGATTAACTAGTGAACCTCTAACACGCATGGGAGCAGTTGTCACAGCTATTGACCCTTCTGAAGAGAACATTGCTACAGCTAGAGCTCATGCATTAAATTCAGGACTTGATATAGATTATCGTATAGAGACAGCAGAGCAACTTACTGAAACCGGCATATATTATGATCTCGTTCTTTGTCTCGAAGTAGTCGAACACGTGCCTGATCAGTCAAAACTTGTTAAAACCGTTGCTAAACTAGTTCGTCCTGGTGGCATAGTTATAATGTCAACAATTAACCGAACACTGAAGTCCTATGCATTAGCAATTATCGGGGCCGAATATATCTTACGCTGGCTTCCTATTGGCACCCATCGCTGGAATAAATTTCTGCGTCCTTATGAATTACAAACCTTTATGAATCAAGCTGGTCTTGATCAATTCTCCTTAACGGGAATCGTCTATGATCCATTACAATGTTCGTGGTCTTTGTCAGGAAACACTGATGTTAACTATATGGTGAGTGTTGTTCGAACAGATACTACTAACTAGGTGAGATAGCACTTACTAAACTCGTATTTATTGAGCACGATGAGAATAATTTATCTCATCCTTAAAACTATATAGTAACAGCATAATAAACAGTTTATTAACAAGTACATTCATTCTAAATCCAAAATTTAAACTGCTGTGTTTAACAGCTAACTTGAAATGTTGGCTATTTAGACGTAACGGTTGTTACTATTTCTATCGCTTGTCCGACTCGCAGTTTCAAAATCTTAATATCTACTATCTAGAAAGGCTTAATCCACATTCAATGTCTGTAAAGACCGATGCGATCATCAAAACAAGTCCTGACAGTAAGATCTCTTTAAAAGGACTAAATTTTTCTACATTAGTTTAATCCAGTTAAATGGATTTTATGTATTAGCCAGAATTGTAGTTACATTGTCCATAAAATTGTTAGCTACGCTCTATGAGAGTTATGGTTAATTTAGACCGTACTTTTGTCTAAGCTTTTCATAAATATAAAGCTAAACGCATCCTAGGTTAAATACTTACTGAGCCGTACCATTATAAATTAGCCTAGAATATACAGAGATTTGAGCAAACCTAAGTTCGCAACTCAGCAGCAAGAATATAGACACAAAAGTCTAATGTCCTTAGGAAGATACAGATTCGAGCGCATGAGCTAGATCTGAAATAATATCATCTTTATCTTCAATACCTATGGATAATCGCACAACATCAGATGCTGCGCCAGCAGCAACCCTATCTTTTTCACTCAATTGGCGATGTGTTGTAGAAGCCGGATGTATAACAAGACTTCTAGTATCACCAATATTTGCTAGGTGACTAAACATACTAACGTTTTCAACAAGTTGTATACCTGCCTTGTTACCTCCCTTAAGACCAAATGTGAAGACAGCTCCAGCACCTTTTGGACAAATTTTCTTGTGTAGTGTATAGAATGCATTCCCTGGCAAACCGGCATAACTGACCCAAGAAACTTTATTATGCTCTTTCAAAAACATGGCAACTTCTTTTGCATTTTCACAATGGCGTGCCATACGTAAAGGTAGCGTCTCACAGCCTGTAAGAAGCAAAAAAGCATTCATCGGCGCTAGTGCGGGCCCAAGGTCTCGAAGTCCCATAACACGACAAGCAATAGCGAATGCCATGTTGCCGAATTTTTCAGCCAGTATGATATAATTATAAGACGGATTAGGAGCAACTAAAGTTTGATACTGATGATTAGCATTTAACCAATCAAAAGTACCACAATCCACAATAATTCCTCCAATGGAGTTACCGTGTCCTCCAATAAACTTAGTTAGCGAATGTATTACTATGTCAGCACCAAATTCAATTGGCCTACAGAGATACGGTGACGCCAATGTATTGTCTACAATAAGAGGAACACCAACATCTTTAGCAACTCTTGAAATTGACTCAACGTCAACTATAATACCACCTGGATTAGCAATACTTTCAATAAATATAGCACGAGTTTTTTCCGTGATAGCATCCTGAAAAGTCTCTGGTCTTGTTGCATCCGCCCATTTCACTTTCCAACCGAATTTTTGGTAAGCATAGTTAAACTGGTTGATAGAGCCGCCATAAAGCTGTCTTCCACACACGAACTCATCGCCTTGCTCTAGGAGAGTGTGGAAAACTAAAAACTCT
>JABSQE010000057.1 GCA_013214245.1 Hyphomicrobiaceae bacterium | reverse complement strand
TGTGGTGATGTAGGCTTTGGAAAAACTGAGGTTGCGCTCCGTACTGCTTTTATTGCAGCCATGAATGGCGTGCAAGTCGCTGTAGTGGTACCAACCACTTTATTAGCACGCCAGCATTATCGAACATTCTCGACGCGCTTTGAAGGATTCCCAATCAAAATTGGTCAGGCATCGCGGCTGGTTAGTAATAAAGAGCTAACCACAACTAAGAAAGGTATTGCTGATGGATCACTCGATATCACGATTGGCACTCACGCGTTACTAAGCAAGTCGGTTACTTTTTCTAATCTTGGTTTACTTATAATCGATGAAGAACAACATTTCGGCGTTGCCCATAAGGAAAGGTTAAAACAGCTTAAGCAAGACATTCATGTCCTAACATTATCGGCCACACCAATTCCGCGAACACTACAACTAGCGCTCTCTGGCGTTCGAGAACTATCCTTAATTACCACACCTCCTGTCGATCGCTTAGCTGTGAGAACGTACATATCACCATTCGATCCGGTAACTCTTCGTGATGCCCTACGTCGCGAGCGCTATCGTGGTGGACAATCATTTTATGTTGCCCCTCGAATCTCGGATCTTGATGAGATTTATGAGTTTTTACAGGAATATGTGCCAGAGCTTCGTGTCGCACGAGCACACGCACAGATACCTCCTAGTGAAATAGAACGAATAATGAACGCTTTCTACGACGGTGAATTCGACATACTTATGTCAACAGCTATTGTGGAGTCAGGACTTGATGTACCGAACGCTAATACTATGATTGTGCACCGTGCTGATATGTTCGGACTTGCTCAACTTTATCAGCTACGTGGCCGTGTAGGACGTTCAAAAACCCGGGCATACGCTTACTTTACAACTCCCCCAAGTAAGAAACTTACGGAAATGGCTAGTAAGCGACTTAGGGTTCTTCAATCTTTAGACACACTCGGTGCAGGATTCTCGCTTGCCAGTCATGATCTCGATTTGCGAGGTGGAGGTAATCTTCTAGGCCAAGAACAGAGTGGTCACGTTAAAGAAGTTGGTTTTGAGCTTTATCAATCGATGCTAGAAGAAGCAATACAATCTCTTAAAGGTTATGAAGGTGAACGAACCGTACATCACTGGTCCCCACAAATCTCAATTGGGACAGCTACAATTATTCCGGAACACTATGTTGCTGATTTACAGACACGACTTAGTCTTTATCGTCGTCTTTCAGATCTTCATAAACGTGAACACATTGACGAATTTGGTGAAGAGCTAGCTGATCGCTTTGGACCTCTTGCTCCGGAAGTCAAAAGCCTACTAGATGTTATAGAGATCAAAGGTTACTGCCAAACAGCAGGTATTGCACAATTAGATGCTGGTCCCAGGGGAGTCGCTATACGTTTTCGCGATGATAAGTTTGCTAATCCTAAAGGTCTGATGACGTTTATTCAGAGCAACATAGAGCATGCAAAGTTGCAAGCGGATCACAAATTAATTTACTCAGGTAATTGGGATAAAAATGAAGATCGTGTCAACGCTGTGCGTGACATTGTTCAAAAGCTAGCAAAACTCTCAACTCTAGCTTAAAAATAATAAGACCGTAAAAGAGCTGCCAGCTCTAGCGTGTAACTGAACAAAACGTCTTGTAAGTGTGCAACATACAGCAAAATGAATTCAGCAAATGAATTTTACAATAATATTTGATTTGTTTCCAAACATAAAATACTTTCTAAATGATACTGTAATCCTTAGAGTATAAAATCGCGTGTGAAATGCGGTAGTCATAAATCACAGTCATGCAATTCTAAATTACAAGCATATCGTTTTTCAGCGACTTAAACGAGCGTGACATATTGGGGTTTATTGCAGTAATAAGTTCTTAGACAACCCGAATGCACCGTTAATAGGCTGTAAGCTTGAAATGTAACAGAAACACTACTTTCAATTTACATTCAGAGCTTTTAGAATTAACCATTACTAAAAATATTTTTCATTATCCTGTAGCATTAATTCAGAGAAGCGTGTTGAACTTTATAAGTTAAAATATCACTAATTCTTTTTCACCGATGTTGATGGATTAGTGATCTCTTTGATCTGCTCATCACTTAACCCGGCTAGACGTCCAAGGCTAACCGCAAGACCAGAGGGCAATTTTGCAAGACCAAGAATAGAGACATCTGATGTAACACTCCCACTCTCCAAATCAACATTTTCTTGATCGTAAATGTCACCATATATCGACGCAGGCGAAACTTGCTTATCCGATTCGTTCGAAAACTCAGTTTTCTTGTTATCCTCGCCTGAGGAAAGGAAAGAATCCTGAGAAGACAGGTTGCTCTTTAATGAAATAGACACAAGCGCTTCTTTTCCAGAACATTCTGGCAATGGATCCAGCATATGAGGTAAAGGAAAAACTCC
>JABSQE010000056.1 GCA_013214245.1 Hyphomicrobiaceae bacterium | reverse complement strand
TTTGCTCGGGGCAGTGCGCGAAATACTTGGAGCAGGTACACTTTTTGCTAATGCACCATTACTTTTGGGTGAAAGTTTATCATTCTTAGAATTAACGGTTGTACCGGACTACGGTGGTTTTTTGATACTTTTACTTCCACCCGGCGGTTTCATTGTACTTGGATTACTGCTTGCATTAAAAGCTCTTATAGATGATAAGGCAGTCAAGCCTCAACCAGTTGATGATAGCCATCAACATACAGAATATGCATTTACGCTCAACACTCATAAAGCTGATCGTGCAAAGGAAGATTAATAATGAATGTAGGGATAGCCTTCACTAAACCAGTGGGACAGGTTTAGATGAAGTAGGGGATACCAGATGCTGCGATTATAGGTAGTTTACACAATGCAGCTGAGTAACATGAAATAGACTAATTATATAAGTTCTGCTTTTTTTCTTACTTCAAGTGTTGGCTTGCAAAGCAGAAACTAGAAGTTTCTACAAAGTACACTAGCTTGAAAGTGTATTGAGCATTGTGTCTAAGAAATCGCAGTTTTCAGTCCTGACTTCCTTTAAAGATCTTCTATGACGCTTTAACGTTTCAGTTTAACCGCAAAATTTATGGGAACTTATAGTAGTGGTTAAAATATGCCTTTTAGAGATTTGTAGTTAAATCTCTAACTCGATGAATATGTCGTAAAACACTAAGTAATTGTAAAGTTACTTAATTGAGATAATGCAATGTATCTAAAATTTAATAAGACGTACTTAATCAGAAACTTCTTTAATGATAATAATCATAATTTTATAAAGTAACGCAATAAACCAAAGGTAGGTCGTGCCATATTAACACGAGAGAAAATATCACTTAACAACCATTTGATTTGGTGAGTTTTTTTACTTCACCGATAACACCGTCGAAGATAAGGCTAATAATCTGCAGATGTGAATGCGTGTTGAATTTACCGGATTAGTATACGCATTTGATGAAATACACAAAAGATGATATGTGAGGTTTTAAAAATACAATTTTGCGATGCTAAATATCATGCATATTTCAGTATTAATGAAATTCTATACTATTCTTCAAAAAAACCCAGAGAGTATGATTTAATTTTTTGCAGCTATTCCCAAAAAATTTATGAGTTTAACTTACGAAAGAGACGCTTAACTCCAAACAAAATACAATATCTAAATTTGATATTTTGATATTATTACTTTGCTGTTGAGCATTTTTAACAAGTAGCAATTGTGATACTGCAGTTAATGCATAGGACTTGGCTAAAAACTCTTAACAAAGGCTGGAGTGATAGTAAATTATGATCGATAGTAAGAGCACGCGATACAACTACATATGCAGCTTCAGAAACTGATTCCAATGCCGTCAATCTTAAGTCGTACATAACAAGTACTATGACTTTAAAGCAGAAGGCAGTTAATGATGCAAGGAATGATATACTGTATCCATAGCTAATTTACAATCTATCTTTGGCTTCGTTGGAATGGAAGGTCACGTCGCATACACAGCAATTAATTTACGAATAGAGGAAAACCCATTGTTTAGCGAAAGAGTTAACTCCGCGAAATATTTTTTGCCATAAACTTTCTTCTTATGTATCAAGCCATAGTTGTTTACGATTGAACATTTAGGTAGCCATCTATTAGATAAGACTCTAATTTAAATTCAATTCTTATATATATTCTTATTCAGTAGTATTAATTCTATCATAGTTATATAACTTCGTTGTCGCGTTCACTTCCTACAAAGTAACGAAGACTATTCATGCCATAGTTATAAGCGCAGTAAACCTTCGGGTACCTTAACTAGGTTTTCACATCTTACGGTAGTCTTGACACTAAAAGTAATAAAGTTTTATTTACTCTGTGAAACGTTAGACGTAAGTTAGTTAGTACTTTTTTATCACAAAAAAACTAGGCAAATGTTAATCTGCTTTTTTGGAGACTAATTTGAACCTACTGACTAGCTACACCTTGATCGTCTAATCATCACAAGTATGGTACCTTGATATACTAAATAACAGTCGATGATTTATAATTTAGAAAATCTTAACCTTGAGCCAAACTCATAACTCTTTTAGTCAGTTCAGCATGTAGGATAGGCTTTAGATCACTGAATTGCTCACAAAGAAAGTATAGACACATCTTTATAGATTCTCAGAGCCCATCATTGATGCCTAATCAGGGTGTATCGAGATCCAAATTGATAATAAATAAAATTTGGTGCAATTCTATAGCATGCTCTCTAAAGCAATTTATTCGATTGACCCCACTAATGAAAGTTAATTTGATACAAAAAATAAAAATAAGAATTGACCTTGAGAAGAGTAAAAACAAAGAAACATCTTGGATAAAACAATATGCTTTCATTAATTCACCTAAAATAGTATAATAGCTTTTTACGAGATAAACATTTATTTGTAATAGCACTCAGTTCTAATTCTTTTTCAGGCTATTATGGACGACCAATAGTGTCAGTTACACGATAGAAATATCTCTGAAGAATAGTCTCACCCTTTTAACTTCTAAAGTTAATCAAAAATAGCCTAACAAATTTTGAAAAAAATCGGCTAGTATAATAATTATGACAGATACACCGCTCCTCGATACGATTGCAAACCCCCATGATTTGCGCAAATTGGCAGAGCGTGAATTGCGGCAGGTATCCGATGAACTGCGAAATGAAACCATTAGGACTGTATCAACAACAGGCGGTCATCTCGGAGCAGGACTTGGCGTAATTGAATTGACTGTTGCGCTTCACTGGACATTCAACACACCGGACGACAGGTTGATTTGGGACGTTGGGCATCAAGCCTATCCGCATAAAATACTAACAGGGCGTCGTAATCGCATCCACACTTTACGTCAGCATGGAGGCCTTTCTGGCTTCACGAAACGTACAGAAAGTTCCTATGATCCTTTCGGTGCAGCACACTCATCAACATCAATTTCTGCGGGTTTAGGGATGGCTGTAGCCCGCGATCTTGACAAACGAAGTAATCACGTCATTGCCGTAATTGGTGATGGTGCCATGAGCGCAGGCATGGCCTATGAAGCGATCAATAATGCGGGTGCACGTAACGAACGACTTATTGTTATTCTCAACGACAATGATATGTCTATCGCACCACCAACCGGAGCGTTGTCTCATTATCTAGCGCGCACAACCTCAAGTGGTACATATCTTTATGTACGTGATATCGTGAAGCAGCTCGCTAAACGGCTACCAAAAAGCTGGGAACGCCGAGCCGCACGCATGGAGGAGTATACGCGTCATCTTTGGCAAGGTGGTGCATGGTTTGAAGAATTAGGTTTCTACTATGTAGGTCCAATTGATGGTCATAATCTCGAACATTTAGTACCTATACTTCGTAATGTCCGGGATGCCAATCAAGGTCCAATTATCATGCACGTTGTTACCCAGAAAGGAAAGGGTTATGCACCTGCTGAAAACTCTAAGGATAAATACCACGGTGTTAGCAAGTTTAATGTAATAACAGGAGACCAGTTCAAGCCGGCGATCAACGCACCTAATTACACAAAAGTTTTTGCTGAAAGTCTAATCTTAGAGGCTCGCAAAGACGATAAAATTGTTGCGGTTACTGCAGCTATGCCATCTGGTACTGGTTTAGATCTTTTCGGCAAAGCATTTCCCGAACGTACATTTGACGTTGGGATAGCGGAGCAACATGGCGTTACCTTTGCCGCTGGCCTTGCAACCGAAGGATATAAGCCCTTTGCAACAATTTATTCAACGTTTCTACAGCGCGCTTATGATCAGATAGTACACGACATCGCCATACAGAAGCTTCCCGTTCGTTTCGCTATAGATCGTGCTGGACTTGTTGGCGCTGACGGACCAACCCATGCAGGATCCTTTGACATAGCATATCTTGGTTGCTTGCCATACTTTGTTATCATGGCTGCTGCTGATGAAGCTGAACTTCGCCATATGGTCGCTACTGCTGTGATGATTAATGATCGTCCATGCGCTTTTCGCTATCCACGCGGCGAAGGCGTTAAAGTCAAGATGCCAGACGAAGGTTTAGCACTTGAAATTGGTCGTGGACGAGTTGTACGCGAAGGTAGCGAAGTCGCAATTTTATCTCTTGGAACGCGCTTGAAAGAAGCCCTCTTTGCTGCAGATAAGTTAGATGCCATGGGCCTTACAGCAACAGTAGCCGATGCGCGTTTTGCAAAACCATTAGATACCAACCTAATTAAACAATTAGTCAAACATCATAGAGTTCTAATTACCGTTGAGGAAGGCTCCATTGGTGGATTTGGATCTTACGTGCTTAGCTATTTAGCAAATTACGGTATGTTAGAAAATGGTACTAAAGTTCGGACTATGACTTTACCGGATTGCTTTATTGATCATGATAAACCTGAAAAGATGTATGACGAAGCTAGATTGAATGCAACGCATATCGTAGAGAATGTCTTGATGGCGTTGGGTTATCATAAGTACCAAGGTAATGCTTACCACACGTAATCAGAAACTAAGGTTATGACTAAATCAGTTGATTTTTTGATCTCTAAACTATTAGGGAACATTTCAGTTTCTGAAATTTTACCACCAGCAAAGTATGACAGAAAAAAAGACAAAATTAAAAACCACACAGAAGCTTAGACCAAAAGCTGCACAAAAAATTCAATCCAAGACAAAGTCTTCTAAAGCATTAGTATCTTACGACAAATCAGGTAAGCCTGACGTGCCGCCAGAAGAAACGCCAGCTGGCACACCAAACATAAGTGCTGAATATAAAAAAACTGGTGTGTCAACAAAAAGTTTGGCTGGACGAGAGCACAGCATTAGTTTTAAACCACAGAACAAACAAGCTCCTGATATAAGCCGTAGCTTGAGGGTGGAGAGTGAGATTTCTTCTAGTTCCAAATTGACTGCTGAACATGTAAACAATGCCACATTGCCCGCGCTACGAAATTACTCACCAAAATCTGAAGACTTTTCATCATCGGCTTGGCTGAATGTGCTCCTAACAAAGCCGGAAAACCGCACTACCGAAAATAAAATAATGCTATCATCACAGCCATCAATAGCTAAGCATCCTCTAGTATCTGGTACACTGCCAACATTTAGCCCACATCGCCCAGAACGCCCGGTAAAAAGCGAAGGCGGCATCAAATTTAATATTATCTCAGAGTTCGATCCTAAAGGTGATCAACCTGCTGCCATTGCTGAATTATCAGCGGGAGTTAAGGCCAACCAACACGACCAAGTGCTTCTTGGAGTCACCGGCTCTGGAAAAACCTATACTATGGCTCACATCATTGAGAAAACACAGCGCCCAGCACTAATTCTTG
>JABSQE010000055.1 GCA_013214245.1 Hyphomicrobiaceae bacterium | reverse complement strand
TAAATTCCATATTATTTTTTCCTAAAATACTTAATATCCCGGTTTAAAAAAATTTTACTTAATAGTATACCGCCCTCAATAATTCATTTCCTTAAAAAGACCTCAATTACATCAAATTTTTATCGAATTAGTGAACCAATTTTCATTATATTAATTATACGCGTTAAATTTATACTAAAGATAAAAGCTAATTTATTATTTAAACTATCATGCCACTTTATTCGAAACTATAGCTTTCTATGATTACATCAACTTAATCGTCTTTGAAACTCATGTGGTGGTGATTAAAAGAATACGTTGTTAAATAAACTATTATTAATTTATGCGTTCTGACTTTCTAGTAAATAGCTTTGTTTATAACATAGTCAAGTATCTATAGCCTTATATTGTGCATGCATTATTAAGATAAAGATAGAGATGAGAAGCTCTAGTGTAGGTTAATTAGATTAGCTACTGTTATGATAAAAATTACTAAGTTTTGTTGACGTTCAAAAAACGATTACTTTTTCTGGTAAATACTAATTGAAGGGAAAAAATTGACTTTGAATCGTACAGTCATGATAGACTAAGCATGGAACACTATTTCATCTTTGTGCAATGACAAAAAAACAGACCCCAGAAAAACAGGTGGTAACGCTTGGTTGTACCTTGAAGGTATTTAATGCATTACGCGTATTGGAACACCACGGTGTGATCAGCCAACAGTGCATAACAATTAGAACTGCGTTTTCGAGCGGTTTCGCAGATGAGTCAGAAATAAGAGTTTTGATAAAATATTCATAGCTTTAATCCGAGGAAGATCCGAATCTTTGATATGTTATGATCAATGGCTCAATCATGAAAATTCTTCGCCAAGGGATAAGCACAAAACAGGAGATCATAGTTAGGTCAGCGGCAAATAGGGAGGCGGTATAAACTACAAAATCATGGAGTTTGTAGATGCGCTTGACAATCTTAGCAGTTTTTTGTTGTAGTGAAATCTGGTCAGCATGGAGAAACAACTGGCGTGATTGGGTTGATAAATGGTCTTATCTGAGGCATACTCATTGCCGACAAGGTTTATGCTGTAAGCTAGTATAAAATGATGTTGGAGCCGTGAATCTAGAAAGCAAGGAGCGATAATCATCGGCTGAGCATAATGCGGAAAGAGTATAAATACTGCCACTTAGTTAAGGAGATTTTTCATCCTGGATAAATTTAGTAAAATCTGTTATGAAATCACATTGCACGTCAACAGATCCTGATCAGTTGTGTTATAGATGTAAAATGCTATTATCTGAAGCTATATTAAAGTTACAATTGTTATAACCGAAGGTTAGCAGTATTTTGAAAAAACAACTCAGTTATAAATCCATCCAGATTGTTGATGAATGCAGAGAAAGATCAGGTCACATCCCTTTCACTTTAACTAAAATTAATCTTATGTAAACTACATAAATTAGTGAATTTTGTCAAATATAAGCTCATATTGCTAGGCTAAAATCTTAATACGTTTATCGCACAACAAAATATGGCAATAATCATACTTATCGAGTAGAGATAATTGTAATCAAACATCATTATCTGTGATTAAAGTATACCTGAAGATTATATAAAAAATCTAGCAAAGAAACAGAAATGTTATCATTTTAGTGTGTTTTAAGGGCGTGTTCTAAAGGTTTTTTTTTAACAAGAGTTGAATTTGAAATGTCAAATGAACCCTACTATTTACAGCTTCTCTATTAAGTAGTCTTGAAGCTTTTTGATATCGCAGATAGCACTATCATAATAATGAATCTAAGAATCTACATGTGGGTTATAACTTTAGAACATTTCTAATTTTTCAATCGGTATGATATTGATGAGCACTTTCTATATTCAAGCTTTAAGTAGAATACTATTTTCCAAATTAAAATGCATTCCAACTATTTCAAAGGTGCGAGATAACATTCCTTAAGCTGTACACCGCAAAGTTAAATCAAGATTTGAAAAGGTCACATCGCTATCGCCTTACAGCTATACCATCTTTAGCCATATATTCTTTCGTTTCGGCAACTGTAAACTTACCATAATGAAATATAGAAGCAGCTAATATTGCACTGGCACGACCTTCAAGTACTCCATCTGACATATGTTTTAACAATCCCACCCCTCCTGATGCAATAACAGGTACCGAAACAGCATCTACGACTGCGCGTGTCAAAGCTAAATCCAGACCTGCTTGAGTACCGTCACGATCAATGGAAGTCAGAAGAATTTCACCTGCACCTAAATATACGGCCTCTTTTGCATATTGAATCGCATCAATACCTGTAGCTTTACGTCCTCCATGAGTAAATACTTCCCAACAATCAGAAGTGCTTGGTAACACGATTTTTTTTGCATCTATAGAAATAACGATACACTGAGAACCAAATTTCATTGAAGCTTCACTAATTAAATCACGGTTATATACCGCTGAAGTATTTATCGAAACCTTGTCTGCTCCAGCATTCAATAAATAACGAATGTCACTAACTGAACTAATTCCACCACCAACAGTCAGAGGTATAAAACATTGTTCAGCTGTGCGTTGCACGATATCCAATAAAGCAGCGCGTTTCTCAGAACCTGCTGTAATATCAAGAAAACACAGCTCATCAGCTCCAGCTTTGTTATATGCTTTTGCGATTTCCACAGGATCGCCGGTGTCCGTTAGATCAGTAAAATTCACACCTTTAACAACTCGACCATTCTTAACGTCAAGACAAGGGATAATACGTATTTTCAACATTGCTGACCACCTTAGATGTCGTTTTTAAAGGTTGTATCCGCAATATTTAAGACGTGTTCAACTGCTATTCGGCTTATTTTCACAGCATCAGAAACTTTAGGGTCAAATCCTGTAATCGATAGAGCTGAAACATTTTTAATGTTAGAAAGTACCTGGCGTACAATGTTGACAGATGGTCCATCTGGTACAGATACTGCTCCAGTATGCACAGCTCGCCTATCGTGAACATCCATATCGATATGGACGTATGTCGCTTTTAATTTAGTATTCAATAGCTCACTGATATCAGATGCCGATTTCGCAATGGGAATATTATGCATATCAATAAGTGCCTGCTCTGCAGGATCGACTTCCTTAACTCCATATAGTATCACATTATCCAATGAGACGGGTGTAGCTAGCTTTGCATGTTCTCGCACCATTCCATAAAAAGCAAAGCCGGCTGAAGCTGCAAGCGCCATACCTTCAAACAATCCACTTTTTGTTGTCTCAGGTGTGTTAAGATCCGGATGAGAATCTAACCATACGACCCTAGTGTTCAGACCACCTAATGCGGTAATGTTAGCTAAAGAAGCAAGTAAGCAACTACCACATAACGTTACTGGCAATTCGCCATGCATATAGGCTTTACGAATTTCAGATGCGATTTCACTAGCTAGAATGAATCCCGAACGCAGCTCTTCAGGATAAACTTCTGCTGAACTTAAAATGCTTTCGCGTACTTCGTACCCTTCATCTCGAAGACGTTTGGTCAAACCGGCATCACGAACTGCCCACGGCAGATCGCACCATGTTATTTCAAAAGGTTGATTGGGCCAGTAAGCATAAATTAATGCTAATTTCATTGTTCGTTCCGTTGATTGGTTATTAGAGCAGAAACTTCGAATGGATCGAGGCAACCATCATATAGAGCTCGTCCTGAAATAGCACCTGCTAACTTTTTATACTCTGGACGTAACAAACGATGTATGTCCTTAATAGAGGCAAGGCCACCAGAAGCAATAACTGGTATAGAAGTAGCGGCTGCTAATTCAACCGTTTTCTTAAAATTTAGGCCTTTAAGCATACCGTCACGATCGATATCAGTGTATATAATAGCTGCAACACCCAAATCCTCGAAACGAGCAGCAAGTTCGATAGCTGATATCACAGTTGTCTTAGCCCAGCCCTCAACAGCTACCTGTCCGTTCCTTGCATCAATTCCGATAGCAATTTGTCCAGGAAATTTACTGCATGCTTCACATACAAGCGCAGGGTTTCTTACGGCGGCTGTGCCAAGAATAACACGGCGCACCCCGTTTAATAGCCACATTTCGATTGTGGACAGATCACGAATACCACCGCCTAATTGTACCGGAATTACCGTTTCTGCAAGTATAGTCTTTACCGCCACAATATTAGTTGGTTTACCAGAAAAGGCCCCATTCAGATCTACAATATGAAGCCACTTAAAGCCTTGTAATTGAAAAGCCAAAGCTTGTGCCGCGGGATCGTCGTTGAAGACCGTAACTTTAGACATGTCACCTAGCTTAAGACGAACACACAGACCATTTTTCAAGTCGATTGCGGGAAAAAGAATCACGGTTATTACCCTGCGTTCTGGAGCGACCGCTATATTTTTAAAAATTATGATCTAAAAACATCTCGACCGTCAGATTAATATCTAATTAACCACTGACTTTACATTCATCTGCTGGCTCCATGAAATCAATACAATCTGTATATTTACTGGATTTGTCATCTATATTTTCTCAAGTACAACACAATAATGTGTTTCATGACTATGACACAGCATCCAACTCTACTATATTTTTGCGAGCGCAGTAACACTGCATCTGTTTCTTTAGATTATAACTCGACAAAGCTTTACCTCATATGCTCGCTTTTAACATTCTCAGAACGCGCAGTATGGTAAGCTCGGAGAGTATACAGGCTCACCTTGCCAGTTTTTAATTTTTTTCATACATCGATTATTATCATTCTACGCAGCGTTAAAGGTTCTGCAGCTTTCCATATGATAGTTAAAACAATTGCTAAAACTGTTTATTAAGCTAACCTTACTAGGCAAGAACTAACCAAAGCTAGACTGTATAATCCTAATTCCTATTTTGAGACACCCTCATAGAATACATTACTGGTTTTGAGTAATACCAAAGATAGTTCTCCTAAAATATGGAAAAAATTACAGTAAAAACTACATGAGTCCTGTGCCCGCAACCCAAGAACATATTAATTAATTCTGTACTGTAATAAAAAGCGTCTCCATAATTTCTGTCTAATATGTGCACATATGATCTCACCCAACTGATAGAGCTCTTAAGGTGAATAATATACTTTAATAGGAAACATTCATAACATAAAAAGCTCTCATCTGAGTTCTCCTGTGTCAATGGCACCATTTGACTACATTAAGATTACAATTTATACCGACCATTTATGAGCCTTATACTGAGATCTAATTAGACCAGGCTTACAACGCTAATAAGTCAGATATTTCTAGTTCTCTAAGGTATCGATCGCAGAATGCAAATTTCCCGTCCCATTTCCAGTGTCATCAAGAAGAGCCACCTGCTCAACATTTGTCCTAGATAGTTCTCGCTCTTTAGCTATGAGTTCATCTCGCCGCGTTGCGACACGGCGAATGCTACGAAGCATGCCACCAGTGCCAGCAGGTATGAGTCGACCAACTATAACATTTTCTTTAAGACCCTCCAACGTGTCCACCTTGCCTCCGACCGCAGCCTCGGTCAGCACACGAGTCGTTTCTTGAAAAGATGCAGCAGAAACGAATGAGCGTGTTTGTAAAGAAGCTTTAGTAATTCCTAAGAGCACTGGTTGACTAGTTGCCGGACGCTTTCCTTCGAGCTCGTACTGCGCATTCTTTTCCCTAAGTTCTATACGATCAACTTGCTCGCCTTTAAGAAACTCAGTATCACCGGTATCCATAATTTCAACTTTCTGCAACATTTGACGCACAATAACCTCAATGTGCTTGTCGTTGATAGTCACTCCCTGTAGACGATATACATATTGAATTTCATTGATCAAATAGTTTGCCAGCTCCTCAACACCTTTTATGGCTAAAATGTCATGTGGTGCCGGATGACCGTCATATATATAGTCTCCTTTTTCGATGTGATCTCCATTTTGCACAGCTAAAGTTTTTCCACGAGTAATAAGGTATTCTATTGGTTCCAATTCCTCGTGCTCTGGCCGAATGGCTATTCTCTGTTTGCTTTTGTAGTCTTTACCAAATTCCACAGTCCCTGATATCTCTGCAATAATAGCATGATCCTTGGGACGACGTGCCTCAAATAGTTCTGCAACACGAGGCAAACCACCAGTAATATCGCTTTGCTTGGCAGAAGCCACCGGTACGCGCGCCAGAACATCACCAGCGTTTACCTCTTGGCCAGGATCAACGGAAAGAATAGCTTCGTTAGAGAGCAAATAGCGCGCATCACCGCCACGCGAAAGCTCTATTGGGTTACCATTTTTATCTTTAACAACAATGGCAGGTTTGAGATCAATGCCTCGTGGCGAAGCTCGCCAGTCAATAACAACACGATTGGACGTGCCTTTCACTTCGTCTGTCTGCTCGCGTATTGAAGCCCCCTCGACTAAGTCCTCATACTGAGCGATCCCGTCTACTTCTGTAAGGATAGGACGCGTATATGGATCCCATTGGGCTAGGCGAGCGCCACGCGTTACTGAATCACCCTCGTCTACGAGCAGCCGCGCGCCATACCTGATTTTTTGTGTCGCTAATTCTTTTCCGGTCTGGTCAATAATCGTAATAGCCATTGAACGACCCATGGCAACCAATTCACCTCGTCCATTTTTAATAACATTACGATTCTTGATTTGTACTCTACCATTAAAATTAGATTCCATAACGGACGTATCAGTCACCTGAGCAGCACCGCCTATGTGAAAAGTTCGCATAGTCAACTGCGTACCAGGTTCACCAATGGATTGAGCAGCAATAACACCAACTGCCTCGCCTATATTTACTAGAGTTCCGCGTGCTAAATCACGACCGTAGCATTTTGCGCAAACACCTATTTTAGTTTCGCATGTCAGAACTGAACGTATGCGAATTTCTTGTAGCTCAGCTTTCTCTATGGCGTGAGAATGACGCTCCTCAATTAATTCACCACATGCCACTATGAGCTCACCAGTCTCAGGGGATACCACATCCTCAGCTGCAGTCCGACCGAGAACACGGTTAGCCAAAGTAACTAACACTTGACCAGAATCAACTACAGCCTGTACGTTTATGCCGTCATCTGTACCACAATCAGTTTCGCTGATGATTGCATCTTGAGCTACATCAACTAGCCTACGTGTAAGATAGCCAGAATTTGCTGTCTTAAGAGCAGTATCAGCAAGTCCTTTGCGTGCACCGTGTGTAGAGTTGAAATATTCAAGAACACTCAAGCCTTCTTTAAAATTCGCAATTATAGGCGTTTCAATAATCTCACCTGAGGGCTTAGTCATTAGGCCCCGCATAGCAGCAAGTTGACGCATTTGTGTTGGTGAACCTCGGGCTCCTGAGTGACTCATCATATAAACAGAATTGGTAGGCTTCTCCTTGCCTGCCGAATCTTTTTGAACAGTAGAAATTCGGTCCATCATTGCCTTCGATATTTGATCAGTGCATTTCGACCATGCGTCAACCACCTTGTTATATTTTTCTAATTTAGTAATTAGCCCATCGTTATATTGTTGTTCAAACTCAAGCACAAGTTTATTTGTTTCACTGACCATACTCGATTTAGCATCCGGTACAACCATATCATCTTTTCCAAAGGATATACCCGCTTTGAAGGCATAATTAAAACCGATCTCCATGATGCGATCGCAAAATATGACAGTCTCTTTTTGGCCACAGACGCGATATACTGTATTAATCATGCTAGAAATCGCTTTTTTCGTAAGAAGTTGATTCATCAAGTCAAATTCTATATCGGAATTTTTTGGAAGTAATTCAGCAAGCAGCATACGGCCTGGTGTGGTGTCATGAATTTGTGAAATTCTATTCCCATTGTTATCAACTGTGATGTAACGGCCTTTAACCTTTGCATGTAAGCCAACAACTTCGGCATCCAGAGCGTGCCGAACTTCTTCAGCTGAGCCAAAAACCATGCCTTCTCCTGGCTGTTTTTCACTTAAAATAGACAAGTAATAGAGACCCAGAACTATATCTTGAGATGGCACAATAATAGGTTCGCCACTTGCAGGATGGAGGAAATTATTGGTTGCCATCATTAAGACGCGTGCCTCAAGTTGTGCTTCCAGCGATAACGGCACATGCACAGCCATTTGATCGCCATCAAAGTCAGCATTGAAAGCAGCGCAGACTAGCGGATGTAATTGAATAGCCTTACCTTCGATGAGCACAGGCTCGAAAGCTTGAATTCCAAGACGATGCAGAGTAGGAGCACGATTAAGCAGCACGGGATGTTCTCGAATTACTTCGTCAAGCACATCCCAGACCTCTGGTTTTTCTTTCTCAACCAGTTTTTTTGCTTGCTTAACAGTCGCAGCCTGCTGCAATGCTTGTAGTCTTGCATACACAAATGGTTTAAATAATTCTAGTGCCATCTTTTTTGGCAAGCCACACTGATGTAGCTTCATGCTCGGACCTACTACAATGACAGAGCGTCCAGAATAATCTACACGTTTACCAAGTAAATTTTGACGAAACCGACCCTGTTTTCCTTTGAGCATATCAGCAAGAGATTTTAGAGGACGCTTGTTTGCTCCTGTTATTACACGACCGCGACGACCATTATCAAATAGCGCATCAACAGATTCTTGCAGCATCCGTTTTTCATTACGTATGATTATATCAGGTGCTCGAAGTTCCTTAAGGCGCTTTAAACGATTGTTGCGGTTAATCACACGGCGATAAAGATCATTAAGATCAGATGTCGCGAAGCGACCGCCATCCAGTGGGACCAACGGGCGAAGCTCTGGTGGAATTACCGGAACAACTGTCAATATCATCCACTCTGGACGATTCCCAGACTCAATAAAAGCTTCAATTATCTTCAATCGTTTAGCCAGCTTTTTTGGCTTAAGCTCGGAGGTTGATTCCATTATTTCTAAACGGAGGTCATCGCGGATTGTAGGTAAATCCATAGCAGCTAACAACTCACGGATCGCTTCTGCTCCAATTCCTGCCGTGAAGCTGTCTGGCCCAAATTCATCCAAAGCTTGGTTATACTGATCTTCTGTTAACAACTCCATTTCAGACAAGGTGGTGACCCCTGGCTCTATAACAATGTAACTCTCAAAATAGAGAACGCGCTCGAGGTCTTTAAGAGCCATATCTAAGAGTAGACCAAGACGACTAGGTAACGATTTTAAAAACCAGATATGAGCTACTGGTGCTGCCAGATCGATATGGCCCATACGCTCACGTCTAACTTTTGCTAAGGTAACTTGAACACCACATTTCTCACAGACGATATCTTTGTATTTCATACGCTTGTACTTTCCGCACAAGCATTCGTAATCTTTGATAGGCCCGAAGATACGCGCACAAAACAAGCCATCCCGTTCTGGTTTGAAGGTGCGATAATTAATCGTTTCAGGCTTTTTAATCTCCCCAAAAGACCAAGACAATATATCATTTGGACTTGCAATGGATATTTTTATCTGATCAAATGTAGGTAGTGATTGCTGTTGCTGTTTGAAAATATTAGTAATTTCGTTCATATCACTCTGTCTCCTAAGCCGCACGCTCTAAGACCGATTAGTAATGCATGGTAAGTCGGATGAATTTGCGCTTAACAATTAGCGGTCATCGAACATTTGATACCTTGGTAAAAGTTTAGCAAATGCTAATATTCTGCTGCAGGCGGTAATTGTGCGAGAGACGGTTGCACAATTTCTTCTTCTAAAACTTCAACCTCAGCTTCTGAATTTATCAGATCTACGTGCATGCCAAGTGCACGCATTTCCTTCACGAGGACATTAAAACTTTCCGGAATACCAGCTTCAAAACCGTCATCTCCTCGTACGATAGATTCGTAAACTTTTGTTCGGCCTGCAACGTCATCGGATTTGACAGTAAGCATTTCCTGTAATGTATATGCAGCACCATAAGCTTCCAAAGCCCAAACTTCCATTTCACCAAAACGCTGGCCACCAAACTGAGCTTTGCCTCCCAGTGGTTGCTGCGTAACTAGGCTATAGGGCCCTATCGAACGGGCATGAATCTTATCGTCTACAAGATGGTGCAACTTCAAAAGGTATTTATAACCAACTGTTACTTTTCGGTCAAAAGGTTCTCCCGTGCGACCGTCAGACAGAGCGACCTGGCCGCTAGCATCGAAACCAGCTAACTTGAGCATATCCACAATATTAGGCTCTTTAGCGCCATCAAAAACAGGAGTGGCAATTGGAACACCTGTGCGCAGCTGCTGTCCTAGCTTGACTACATTCTCATCATCAAGTCCTTGAAGACACTCTTCCTGATTGTATATATCAGCAATTCGTTGACGCAATTCAGTGGTATCCTTGTGTTCTTCGTAGGTCTGTAGCGCATTGTCGATTACACGCCCAAGACCGCGACAAGACCAGCCTAGATGTGTTTCAAGAATCTGGCCAACATTCATACGGCTTGGTACACCGAGTGGATTTAACACTACATCGACTGATGTACCATCTTCCAAAAACGGCATGTCTTCACGTGGAACAATGCGCGATACAACACCTTTGTTGCCATGGCGTCCCGCCATTTTATCGCCGGGCTGGAGTTTTCGTTTAACTGCAACAAAAACCTTAACCATTTTCATGACACCAGGGGGGAGTTCGTCACCCCTCTGCAACTTATCTACCTTATCGACAAAACGACGTTCAAGATTTTTTTTCGCATCGTTATATTGCTTGTGAATTGCCTCTACCTCACCTTGAGTTTGTTCATCGGCAAGACCAATTTCCCACCATTGACTACGAACGATGTTCTTAAGTACTTCCTCATCGATAATGGTACCTTTTCGCGCCCCCTGTGGTCCTTTGGAAACCTCTTTACCCAACAGCATTTCCTGCAAGCGATCGTATACATTGCGGTCTAGAATCTGCATTTCATCGTCGCGGTCTTTAGCAAGGCTTTCAATTTCCTCGCGTTCTATAGCCATGGCTCTCTCATCTTTCTCAACACCATGACGATTGAACACACGAACCTCCACTATTGTGCCGGCAACACCAGGTGGAAGACGCAATGATGTATCGCGCACATCTGAAGCCTTTTCACCAAATATAGCACGAAGAAGCTTTTCTTCAGGTGTCATTGGGCTTTCACCTTTAGGAGTAATCTTCCCTACCAGAATATCACCTGGACAAACTTCTGCTCCTATGTAAACAATTCCAGCTTCATCTAAGTTTTTGAGTGTTTCTTCAGACACGTTTGGTATATCTCGTGTAATCTCTTCCGGACCAAGCTTGGTATCTCGTGCCATCACTTCAAATTCCTCGATATGGATTGAAGTAAAGACATCCTCTGAAACGACTCGCTCTGAAAGAAGAATTGAATCCTCAAAGTTGTATCCCATCCAGGGCATGAACGCTACCAACACGTTTTTTCCGAGCGCTAAATCACCAAGATCTGTGGATGGACCATCTGCAATAATTTCACCAGCAACAACACTTTCACCTACATTAACTAGCGGACGTTGATTGATGCAGGTATTCTGATTGGAGCGCTGAAACTTGCGAAGGCGATAAATATCCACGCCTGGCTTTGAGGGATCTGCTTCTTCAATCGCACGAATCACGATACGAGTTGCATCTACTTGATCAACAACACCTGTTCGCCGTGCAGCTATAGCTGCACCGGAATCACGCGCAACAACTTCTTCCATACCAGTACCGACTAGCGGAGCCTCAGCCTTAATAAGAGGCACTGCCTGACGTTGCATATTAGAACCCATAAGCGCGCGATTTGCGTCATCATTTTCAAGAAATGGAATGAGTGCTGCGGCCACAGAGACAAGCTGCTTTGGAGAAACGTCTATGTAACTGACTTTATCCTGTGAAACTAGGACAACATCACCTTGATAACGACATGTTAGAAGCTCTCCAGTCAGAGTGCCGTCAGGATTCACTGGAGCATTGGCCTGTGCAACGTAATGGCGCATCTCTTCCATAGCAGACAAATAAACCACTTCATCGGTTACTTTACCATCACAAACTCGCCGATAAGGGCTCTCAATAAAACCGTATTTGTTGACTCGAGCAAAAGTTGCGAGCGAATTAATCAAACCAATATTAGGCCCCTCTGGCGTTTCAATTGGACAAATACGGCCATAATGGGTGGGATGGACATCACGCACTTCAAAGCCGGCCCGTTCACGAGTTAAACCGCCAGGGCCCAACGCGGACAATCGTCTTTTGTGAGTGATTTCTGATAACGGGTTGGTCTGGTCCATAAATTGTGAAAGCTGCGAGGAGCCGAAGAATTCACGAACAGCAGCGGCAGCTGGTTTAGCATTTATAAGATCTTGCGGCATAACCGTATCGATATCCACAGAACTCATACGTTCTTTGATCGCTCGTTCCATACGTAGCAAACCTACACGGTATTGGTTCTCCATCAGCTCACCAACTGAGCGGACCCGGCGGTTGCCAAGGTGATCTATATCATCGATGTCACCTTTGCTATCACGCAAGTCAACCAAAGTTTTAGCTACGGCAAGAATATCTTCTTTCCTGAGTATACGCACTGAATCTTCGGCATCTAACTCAAGCCGCATGTTCATCTTTACACGTCCAACGGCGGAAAGGTCATAACGTTCCGGGTCAAAGAAGAGACTATGAAAAAGTTTCTCGCCTGCCTCCAAGGTTGGTGGCTCACCTGGACGCATCACTCTGTAGATGTCCATAAGCGCCTCTTCGCGATTAGAAGACTTATCTAACTTAAGTGTGTTGCGCACAAAAGCCCCAACTTGCACATGATCAATATCTAAAACGTCTATACGTTCTATACCTCGACCTTTTAATTCTGTTAAAAACTCAGTATTTAACTCGTCCCCGGCCTCAGCGTAGATCTGTCCAGTTTCCATATCCACAATATCTTCAGCAAGATAACGACCAACCAATTCCTCTGTCGATACTAAGATTTCATCTAACCCAGCAGCTTCCATCTCTCTCGCACGTCGGGCTGTGACTTTTTCGTTAGCTCTTACTACCACCTCACCTGTTGTCGCATTCACAAGATCAGCGTTAGGTGCAGTGCCGCGCCACTTTTCCCGTACATAAGGCATCTGCCACCCACGATTTGAAATTTTAATTGGTATTTTATCGTAGAAAACCTCTAATATATCTTCGTCAGTTAAATCTAGCGCATAGAGAAGGGTTGTCATTGGGATTTTACGGCGACGATCAATACGGACATACACTATGTCTTTTGAATCAAATTCAAAATCAAGCCAAGAACCACGATAAGGAATTATTCGTGCAGCAAAGAGTAATTTTCCAGACACATGAGTCTTTCCACGGTCATGGTCAAAAAAGACACCTGGTGAACGATGCATTTGGCTAACTATCACGCGCTCCGTGCCGTTAATCACGAAAGTTCCATTTGCTGTCATTAACGGCATGTCGCCCATATAAACGTCTTGCTCTTTCACATCTTTAACAGAACGGGACCCTGTTTCTTCGTTGATATCAAATACGATTAAACGTAGCTTAACTTTCAACGGGGCCGAATAGGTCATGTCGCGTTGAGTACACTCCTCAACGTCATACTTGGGTGGGTCAAATTCATAGCTGACAAATTCCATTGTTGACCGACCAGAGAAATCAGATATAGGAAATACAGATTTAAATACTGCTTGAAGACCCAAATCGGGCCGACCACCATCTGGCTCTTTTACCATTAGAAAATCATCATAGGAGCTTTTCTGAACCTCAATAAGATTTGGCATACGAGCAACTTCACGAATTTGCCCAAATTTCCTACGAACACGGTTGCGACCGGTGAAGGATCCATGCTTGTGAAATGTGCTCATAGTGGCTCCTTATGTCAAACGCGAGAAACAACCCGCGCGGTAAATCTAGGGAATATCATTTCAAATACGCAGCCGACAATGTAATGCAAATGATTACACTACTAAAAAATTGCCGATATTAATGATGATAGTCGCGTAGTTATGACAGAAGTTTGAGAAAACTACCTGTTCAAAAAAGCTATTATGTTTAATTGGTATCGAGTTGGGAGATAGCACAATGGCCACTCCCCACTAACTACGAGATAGCCGTTCAGGTCAATTCCACTGTAGCGCCAACGGCTTCTAATTTTTTCTTTAGCTCCTCGGCTTCATCTTTCGAAATATCTTCTTTGATAGGCTTATCACCCGCTTCAACTAGCTCTTTAGCTTCTTTCAAGCCGAGCCCGGTGATAGCCCGCACCTCCTTGATAACGTTAATTTTTTTGTCTCCTGCTGCTTTCAGGATTACAGTGAATTCAGTCTTCTCTTCAGCTGCCTCAGCCGCATTACCGCCATCTGGAGTGCCGAGCATTCCTGCCATCATAGGCATTCCCATTGGCGCAGCAGCTGCCGAAACTCCCCATTTATCTTCAAGCATTGTAACCAAATTGGAAACTTCAAGTACGGTCAATTTGGACAACTCTTCGTAAATAGTTTCAATTTTCTCTGACATTTAATTTAGACCTTTGGCTTTGAATAAGAATTTCTTGTAACAGTTATGAAATAAATCTCAGGACATCTCTTGACCCGATTTGTAAGCCCGTAAAACCCCTGCTAGATTCTGACTAGGCGCTACCAGCTGGCGAACAAGCTGACCTGCTGGCTCATTTAGCGTACGAACTAGTTTATTACCCGGCGCGTTCAGTACACTCAAAAGATTCGCACGGAGCTCTTCTAGTGAAGGAAGCTTCGAAAGCTGTTCAATACCATTGGCATCCACAACTGACCTGCCAATAAACCCACCAACAACTACAAACTTTTCATGAGCCTTGGCATACTCCATAACCACCTTAGGTGCTACGACCGGATCCTCAGCAAAAGCGATTCCCGTGGGCAAAACGAACATATCTTGTCCATCACCCTCATGGGCTCTGTCCAACGCGAGCTTAGCAAGACGATTTTTAGCAACGCGGAATTTCCCACCAACCGCCCGCAAGCGGTTTCGAAGATCTTCCATCTGCACTACCGTTAATCCGGTATATTGCGCAACGACAACTGAACCGGATTGAGCAAAGATGTGACATAGTTCTTCTACCACAGCTATCTTTTTAGCTCTATCCACAGCTTTTCTCCAAAAGTTAGTGCCCACACCTCAGAGCAAGATGAGGACACCGGCTAAACAAACCTCAAAGTACAAACTTCAAGGCACAGCCCGCCCGAGGGTAATGCTAATACCGTAAAACAAAGCTAAGCTTTGTAAGTGATCTTATTTCACCATGTCTAATGTAGGCCACAATTTTAAACCGACCAATCAATACGGCACCTACACTCTCGGACAGGTAACGGTTAACTTTTACAAGTCAGCCGCTAACATCCGGTAAAACCCGGAATTTCATTTCATTATGTAAAAGCACATCAATTGCCTGAGCCTTACCAAAAGGTTAAGCTATCAGCTCAAGTCCTGCGCAATTGACGAACTTTCTATTTTAACCGCAGGTCCCATAGTTGACTTAATTGAAACACGCTTAATATACGCTCCTTTGGCTCCAGATGGCCTGGCACGATTGACGGCCTCGACAAATGCTTTTATGTTTTCTAATAACTGAACTTCAGTAAAACTGATTTTACCCACACCAGCGTGTATTATTCCAGTTTTGGCACGGAATTCAACTGCTCCACTCTTTGTGTCTTTAATTGCTTCTGCCACATTCATTGTTACCGTACCAACACGTGGATTGGGCATAAGTCCACGTGGACCTAGAATTTTTCCGAGGCGACCAACAAGAGCCATCATGTCCGGTGTGGAGATACAACGGTCGAAATCTATGTTCCCTTTTTGAACTGCTTCGACTAAATCCTCAGCACCAACAATATCACAGCCTGCATTCTGAGCTTC
>JABSQE010000054.1 GCA_013214245.1 Hyphomicrobiaceae bacterium | reverse complement strand
TAAACAGCATAGCGGACTATGTAATCAAATCCGGGATTGTGGCAGCGATACCGGGACAAGGTGATTGCTTCCAAAGAAATCACCAATGGCTAGCAGATCCAATCGAATGCGACTGTAACGGTTGAAGCCATCACCAGAGATGTATCGATAATGGCGGTGTCATTCGTGAACACTTGCAGTTACTACATAATCGGGACAAACACCTCAACAACAAAGGTAACGCGTAAGGTGATGGAAGACACCTCCGCGCCATCAAAGCTGTTAACTATAAGTTGCTGGGTACCAAATTGGTACAGACGGCCGAGCCCAAACATATTATACAGCTTTGCGTCTATTATGAGTTGCTTACTGACTTACAAAAGTTACAACCAGCTGATATGCATTTATTTTTGGTGACCATAGAAAACACAGCTTCCTTGTGGCTAAATTTAATCCATTACTAATTTCGGGCTAAAAGCTGTTTTGAGAGCTATCTACAAAACTTACCCACGGACTTATATCCTGAACCTTGTAGTCATTTTAATTTCTGCCCAAGGTGGGGAATGGTTGCAAAGCGCAGTGGGAACAAGATGATCATTTCCAACATCAAGCGCTCACAAGCGGTTCTGCAACATCGTAAAACCGCCACAAGCGAGAATAAGTACAAAATCATCCCGTTCTTACCAGACAAGGGCCTTACCCGTATGCTCATTTATTATTACAATCACTATGAAACCACAGCCCTGAAACGCTTGACCTGCCGTTATACAGTCTGCAAAAAGTAGTTAGATCATCTGCTGATACGAGAAAGCATCCACACCTCTGAATCCGGCTATTCCATTAAGAACATGGAAACCTACTACATGGATAAGCGGGCTACCTGAATGTGCCGAGAAAGAAGAGCTGCAGCGCAAGAGCTGGAAAATCAAATATAAGTATTACCAAACCCTCCTTAGCATGACAGAAGATAACCCGCCGCCGATCATTGAATGCTTATCATATCTGCTAGAGTTTCAAAACCGGGAAACCAAACCACAATGGTGGAGCAGCTTTGAGCAGCAGAACAAATTTGAAGATGAGCTAATTGATGTCACTGAATGTCTTGGTGGTTTACAACAGGTTGGTAGCCCCGAGCCTGAGAAGCGCTCCCTGATATAAAGCTACCACTTGCCATCACAGAAATTCAAGTTGAAGGTTAATGCTCAGGTTGTAACATTGCCAATAAGGAAAAAGCGGGCACGATTGTTGGTATTAATGAGGATACCTGCATTGTCAAAACTAAGTGCGGGGCCAATAAAGAACCATTTCCAGAAAACCTCTCGATTGGACCACCGCGACCGATTGACAATAAGATCATCCGCTCAGCCATTTACCGCCATGCTGATCATGTACTTGAAGCACCGTAAGGCACTCATGCTACAACAGAATTGCTGGCGCGAAACGTACCGCGTATTCAAGGCAAACAACCCGTCGAAGCAGTCATCACCTCTGACGATCTACAAGGTAATTCGCTGAAATCCATCTCTGTGTTACACAATAACGATCTTTTTATTCAAAACCCACCGGGCGCATGTAAGCCTTATATCAGCAACCATATCATGGTGGACTTAATCAAACACGGTAAGAAAGTCGGAATTACCTCAAACTCTTACAAAGCCATTTATAACTTACTGGAAAAAGTGGAAGGTATTGCCACTGAAAAAGGTGTGAACTTCCATGGCATCAAAAAAGTCAACGGCGAGAATGATAACGCCGTCTTCGATGGACCATTCACCTGCTCAGAAACTAAGACCGACAATATTAAACTGGGCACTGACCTATTTGCTGGAACGGTTTGGACCTTTGCTAGCCCACACTTTGATGGTAGACTTGTTAGTCTAATTAGTGATCAGATGCAGCTCGGTCAACCCATCCGGGCGAAGTCAGCGCTGGAGCTCTTGCTGGGTGATCATGCCACTATTCTTGCTGAACGTGTTATCTTCCTTGGTCAGAGCTGCAATTTGGGAGCATATCATGAATAACGTATTCATAATTAGCCTTGATCTTATCACAGGCTCAACGCACAAGACTTGAGGCTACTTGATCTCGCGATCAATTCGTTCAAGAGAAACCTCTTTCTGCCTGGTTGGTTTTAGAGGGAACAGGGCTTCTCCGCTTTATAAAATTGAAAGGGGTACGCTGAATACATTCACATTCTCAAGAAGAAACAAGCCGTGTCCAATCACCCACTCGCATACCCACGGATAAAATCACTGATATTATAATCTACCCCGTATTTACAGACATTAATCAGCCATTGTAGTGACCAAGAACTTTTGTTTTTGATCCTAGTAAAGTACAAGTTTTTTTCTAATGACGATGTCAGATACGGATGCTCAAGCGTGATTTAGTTAATAACACGCAAGGTTTTAAAATAAATTTTGTAAAATCTGCTATCACTGTAATCTTTGCTGCTATTGCATTCGCAATTGTATTGGCTGTAGCAAACTATTTCGGCGCAAAGAAGGATTTCATTAATACGGCTTGTAATGGCAGGTATGTTCAATACAGCTCGTAGCTGCGGTTAAAGCTGCAGACCTAGTTGATACATTAAAGGTTAAAGGTCCATTCACGGTGTGTACGCCAACGGATAATGCATTCAAAAAGCTTTTGAAAAGCAAAGTAGTATCAAAGGACATTACGGGTAAGAGGCTAGAGCCAAAGACTGTTCAGGAGCAGACTATTGCTGTTAATGCCACAAGCGGTGTAAAGATCAATAATGCAAAAGTTGTTACAGCAGACGTCAAAGTATCTTACGGTGTTATCTATAATGATCGACAGCATGATTATTTAAAAATTCTAATGCTGCAAAACCAAAAAAATCGAGCCTATTCCCTATTTTCAATCTTATAAGTTAATGAAACTACAATTTTTGACATTCCGTGAATTGCTCCGCCATCGTGCATTAGTTTTGCGTGCCGTGCGGCGAGGCCGAAATACTGACGATACAAAAAAACTGATTGAGAAAATAAATAGCGAGTTAGAACGTAGACGAGACCTAAAGATGCAGCGCTTCAGTGCTAATACACCTAAGATATATGAATGACACAGATATTTACGTCTAAGTTCATCTTTAAGCAGCCGTGACCTTGATTATTACCGAGCTACGTTTTTCTCTAAGTTCACTACTCTTATGTAAGTATTAAACAAATACTTAGTGTGCCAATCCAACTCTTATCAAACATGTACTGATAATCCCATAATGGACACAGAAATCAATGAAATCATATATATAGTATGGTATTGCCATACATAATACTATATGATATTGTGTTAATACAGTCTGGCTGAAACTCAGATTATTAAAATCATATGGTGAGGACTAAAATTCAAAAAATCCTCCGCATAGGCTTCCAGCACGTGTCAGACCGGGTTGAGAAGCATTTTACAATTTCACTAAAGACAGCATTACTTATACCTCATGCGCTGCAATAGTATAATGATTGGAGCAATATCCTTTATAAAAAATAGGATGGGATCACGGTGGCCAGATAATCCTGGATCACACATAGGTCATAACCTTGATTAGCAATACAGAAGCCGCGCGAATGACGTAACATTAGGGGATGTAGATAACCGACTTGCGTGTTACTAATACCAGAGGAACAAGCCAGTTCGCACAAGGATATTATTTGACTTGTATCACAAACTGTGACCGGTCAGCGTATGCTGGTCCTACGCGTTTATCTCGCAAATGCTGATAGCTATATAACAATTAGAGTTAGCGATACCATCACAATTGCAAGCCTGCGCTTAAAAATTTAGTGCGACGATAAGATTGATGGCGAGTATTCTTATAAGAGTTCACTCACCAACCGCGAAGTCACCGTCACAGCTTGCGGTAGCGCAACAATCTCTTCCAACATGCAAAACATTACTATCAGACCTCTGAAATCTAGAACAACGGAGAAGTAATGTTTCCAGTCAAAAGAATATAAACGATGCTGTACATTAACACAAACACCATCTTCAACCTAAACACAAAACACGAAAAAGATATCAGCTTATGGAACAATCGCGACAAAGGTCACAGTCTAGTGATCACCCAGCACATCAAGACTAATGCGAAGGTTAACCTCAAGATTATTACCAGACAAGGAATGATTTCTGAAATCTAAGCTTTCGACAGCCTTGACGGTACTATAACGCAACTGTCCTAAAAGCCTAACATGGACTAGGTAGGTCGGTTGCGTACACGAAATGATGTTCAGTGGAGTAAGGTCAAGCCAGCCCTGCAATAGTAAGATCATAAGAAACAAGGCCTCACTGAAGCTGGGGCTGAGTTTGTAGCAGGCATGCAATCTACTGCAGCTGCCACCCTTAAAGCCAGTATGAAATCGCTTTCCAGCCTAACGGCTTTAAACGGGTTCGTGGTTACTTTCACCACCGCTATTGCTTCAGCCCTTACGGCGAACTCTCTAACAGTCTCCACATGTAGAAAAAGGCCAGAGCTTATTGCCTTCAATTTGGACTCTCTCAAAGCAGAATATTATTCTAGATTTTGCAATAAGCGGTTTGTCTCTCCGTCATTTCATCTACTCCAGAAATTCATCTTGTTCGGGCACGCGCGAAAACGCAATTTTGGTGCCCACATAGCCTGCCGCTGTTTTGGGATAAAGGCCAAGTGTTACTGTTTGCGCACCAAATCGCTTGTTCAGCACGTCCATAGCTCGTGATAATCGAATATCATGATCTTTGCGATGTGAGCGTTCGGAACTATCAAATAAATCAAGTGTTGTATCTTGCGGCTGATAAAGATCATACAACGTCACTGACACCTTCAACAACGGAGCTTTAAGCGTATCCTGCTGCATTTGCCCCCAAAGCCTAGTCAGTGCTTTGAGCACGATAAAATTATCTTGTGAGGCAGAAAAAGATGTTTCATTTACCCATTTGAGACCGCGGCTCCTTTGATGGCCCAAGGTGCGTACCGAGACAGCAAACCTCCGAGCATACAGATTGTACCGTCGCAACCGCGCGCAGGCCTTTACTGTTAATTGCTGGGCAATCAAATGAGCTTTATCGCTCTGGCGCAAAGCAGGATCGAGGACCCGACTATGGCCTACAACACGTTTCCGTGTTGGTTTGTCTGCAATGTCATGGCCGTGCAGACGATACCAAAACACCTCACCAGCTACACTGCCCCATATTTTGCGGAGATGCTTGGGTTCTGTATGCCAGAGCTGCTCTACTGTATTAATACCTGCACTGTTCAAACGGCGTTGTATATTGGCGCCAATACCGCTTAAATCACGTAAATCCATAGCAAACAGCTGATCCTTGTAATCATTAGGCGGCAGCACAATCAGTCCGTCCGGTTTCTGCATATCACTTGCAACTTTTGCCAGAAACATGTTCTGGGCAATGCCGATCGAACAGCGGATAGCCGGGCCAATGTTGTCCGCAAGTCCTTGCTTGATCTGTCTGGCAATTGCAACGGCCTGGTAAGGTTCGCGCTCATTAGTCATGAGACGGCAAGCACCTTCATCAATGGAACAGCGTTTCTCCACAGGCAAGTAACGCTCAATTTCATCAAAAATACGTTCATGATAGGCGACATAGACATCATGGCGGGCTAGTACACAGATAAGATCCGGACACATTTTTTTAGCATCATAAATTTTGGTACCAGTTTTTACTCCATAGGCTTTGGCTTCATAACTCACTGCGATTGCGCTAGTTGAATCTGTCATGCT
>JABSQE010000053.1 GCA_013214245.1 Hyphomicrobiaceae bacterium | reverse complement strand
TCAGTAGTACGGTCATATCGAAGTAAACGTGCTGACCTTTTAACGACGAACAATATATGGAAGGTCCTTGAGAAAATATTCTTATTTTGACATTAATGGTTTATGAGACAGATAATGAAACAGGCCTTTTACAATCTGATGTAGTCATTTGAAAGGAAAAAAATATGTTTGGATATGTTGTAGGCCTGCCGGCTTTTTTACTCTACTTCGGAATCGGTTTGGTTATGCTTGTAGCATTTGCAACCATTTACGCTTATGCTACTCCACATAAGGAATTAGAACTGATTAAGCAGGGTAATTCTGCCGCCGTAGTAGCTTATCTCGGTGCCATTTTCGGATTTTCTATTCCGTTAGCATCGGCTGCAGCAAACTCTATTGCTGTAGTCGACTTTATTGTTTGGACCATCGTGGGTGGTGTAGTACAAACCATAGCTTTTTTTCTCGCCTCTAATACTATGGATAATTTATCTAAAAAAATTACAGATGGTAACATGACAGCTGGGCTCTGGGCAGGAGGTATTGCTCTTGCTATTGGTTTATTAAATGCTGCATGCATGACATACTAAGGCATGTGATGACACACTCAAAAATCAAACGTACCACCAAAAATAATTTTAAACGCAAGAAATCATCGCGTGTACGCAATACTCTAGCATTCGGAACGATAGCATTAATGTCAACTATTATTAGTAGCTGTAATAATAGTACCAATAGAGTGCGTATATTTAAAACCATTGAAGATTGTCGTAGGGCAGGATACAAAGGATTTGTCTGCAAACGTCAGTATAATCAGGCTTTTATGCGTCACTTACGAAATAGACCATGTTACAAAACAGCCGCCGAGTGTAAAAGAGTATTTGGAACCCGTCATTGCGAACAGATTGAGCAATCACGAAGTGGAAGATCTTTCGTACCGTTAATGACCGGCTTTATGATGGACCGTAGTTTACGCAATGTTTATACAAAATATACTTATAACAGATGGAAACGCAACCATTCCAGTTATTCTCCTGAACCGATTTACAGGAGCCGATCAGGTGATCAGGTGATTGCGCACCAAAGTCAATTGAGAGGGCCTTCCAAAGTTCGACTCGTTAATGTCAAAACCCAAACCCTGACAAGATACGGCTTTGGTAGATACTCAAATACACATCGCAGCTGGGGCAGCTAGCGTACCATTCGCCAAGCCATGTTGAGGAAACAACATGAAGCGTAGAACTATTGCAGCAAGAGAAAACTGGCTTAAATCGGCACGAGAAGTAGGCTTTGGTTTTCACCATATGTATGGTGAACCTTACTGGATCGATGATGCCTTTTACGCCTTTACACTTGAGCAGATTGAAAAAGATATCGAAAATCCAGCGCGCGAGCTTCATGAAATGTGCTTAGATCTCGTCGATGAAGTAGTTAGGAATGAAAATTTACTATCATGTCTGGATATACCTCCCGAATACTGGGATCTCATTTCTAAAAGCTGGCGTGAACAAAACCGCCATCTTTATGGCCGCTTCGATTTGGCCTACACAGGCCGTGGCCCTTCTAAACTTTTAGAGTATAACGCTGACACACCGACTTCTATATTTGAGAGTGCGTTCTTTCAACATAACTGGCTTATAGACCAAATCGAAGCTAATCGCCTTCCTTGTGATGCAGATCAGTTTAATCTTATACAAGAGAGTCTGATTGAGGCATTTGACAGTTTCCCAAAAGATGTGATTTTTCATTTTGCTTGTGTAACAGACAATGAAGAAGACAAAGGTACTGCAACATATTTAATGGACTGTGCACTTCAGACAGGACATAATGTTAAATTAATCGACATACAACGTAT
>JABSQE010000052.1 GCA_013214245.1 Hyphomicrobiaceae bacterium | reverse complement strand
GGTGATTTTAACATTATTCCCGAGGTTAGTGACTGTTACTCAGCAGAAGCCTGGGTTGATGATGCGTTGTATCATCCAGTATGCCGCCTAGCTTTTAGAAGGCTTAAAAATCTAGGTTACAATGATGCACTTCGAGCTTGTAATCCAAACAACGAAGTGTATACCTTCTGGGACTATAAGAGTGGTTCTTGGTCAAAAAATAACGGCGTTCGGATAGACCACATCATGTTATCACCACAAGCAACAGACAGGTTAATGTTTTCCGACATCGATAAATACATGCGAAGCCAAGATCGCCCTTCAGATCATGCTCCGGTATACGTCAAGCTCACCTAAATTTTATAAAACACATTAAATCTTAAATTTCTAATAAATATTTTTCAACATGAGTACAACCTTCCTTAAGCCTTCTAAATCTCTTTTTTCTTAGTCTATACGCGATAAAGTTATGTATCACACAGCTCTGCTATAGTAGTAACAGCTCAGGTAGCTTTTTATATACATTTTAATCTCGCAAAAAAATCCCTAGTAACACTTTTGTGCCTGCACTTATTTGACGTATTATTATCGTAGAGCGATATAAGGCTTTTTAACTATTAGTTCACTTGTTTTAAGCAAACAGTAAAAAAAGTTCTTATTCTGCTTGGTCTATATTCGTCCTGAAAACGATTGATTAATCAACAGACTTAGCTACGTCGCAAGTTACGTACTATTGCAGCTACCGTTTTGTGGTCAGCAAACGGAATTGTTCTGCTACCAATTATCTGACCGGTTTCGTGTCCTTTCCCAGCTATAAGTATAACGTCTCCTGATCCTGCCATATCCAAAGCAGTAGCAATAGCTTCATGGCGATCGCCAATATCTATTGCATTCGGGACGCTAGCAAGGATGGCAGAACGAATTGAATGCGGATCTTCCGTTCGTGGATTATCATCTGTAACAATGGCTATATCAGCTTTATCTTCTGCAATTTTTCCCATAACAACCCGCTTACCAGTATCACGGTCTCCACCACAACCAAAAACTAAAATTAACCTGCCGAAAACAAATGGTCTAAGTGCATCGAGCGTAGAAGCTAAAGCTTCGGGCTTGTGCGCGTAATCAATGACAACAATGGCACCGTTTACATGTTCTACCACTTCTAAGCGACCTATAACGCTAGTCAGCTTTTCTAATGCCAACATCACCGCACCAGTAGGCTCTCCTAAGGCGAGCACCAAAGCCGCAGCGATGAGTGCATTCATGACCTGATGCCTTCCGATGAGGTTGAGCTTAATGTCATATGAAGTCCCATCATATATAAATTTAAGACGCTGAGCAAAACCCTCTGATACAACAGAATCAAGTTTAATCGTTGCATTTACGTCAGAACCAACGCGCCATAATTGATGATTACGGACTTGGGCAATTTCTGCAATGCGAGTGGCCTCTGGAGAATTACTATTTACGATAAGACTTTTACCCTCCGGTAATAATTTATCAAATAACCTCAGCTTAGATGATAGATAATGCTCGAGAGTAGTATGATAATCAAAATGATCACGACTAAAATTAGTAAAAGCTGCTGCCTTTAAGTTTACGCCATCTAGACGGCGCTGGTCAAGACCATGGGAAGATGCCTCAAACGACAGATGAGTCACTCCGTCATCAGTTAATTCAGCCAATTTAGCATGTAAGGTTATGGGGTCCGGGGTGGTAAGCTCACAACTAACAGTACCATCAAATCGACACAACCCAATTGTACCTAGAGAAGCTGCAGTTCTACCAGCTCCTGACAAGATTTGTCGTACAAATTCTACCACCGAACTTTTACCGCTAGTACCGGTTACTGCTACTATAGAGTCAGGTTGGCGTCCATAGAATCGAGAGGCTATGATGGCTAGCTCCCGACGAGGATCCTGGACGCGTAATACTGGCACTTGATAGTGACCGATATCTGAATCGGCCGCAGCTAGAATAACAATAGCACCAGCCGCTACTGCGTCCGTAACAAAATTCGCTCCATCATACTTTATGCCAGTTAGAGCAGCAAACATAGTACCTGGCACAACCTTCCTGCTATCAGCTGTGATGGAAGAAATCTCTAAAGCGCCGACGGCAGCAGGCAGTGCTATTTGCCCCGAAACTAAATCACTTAATTTTCTCACAGATTCTCCGTTATCTCATGTTCGCCCTATTAGGTTCTTGTATCGATGCATATTTCATTTATTACTCTAAATAATACTATTATATAGCAAATATAGCCCGGTTATTAGTATATCCTAGCCAAATTTCTGTGACCTAGAACTTCTAAACATTAAAATATGTATCAAATCTCTTATCTAGATTTCAGGTTCTTTGGTTGTCAATAACCAAAGATAACAGCACGTGGATGTGCAATATTTGTTGGAATATTCCCTAAATATCATCTCTAATATTCTAGAAATTTTATGAAGTTATGCTTCTGTTCGTTGGCAAGCTGCACATTATCAACGCCAAGTTCAATTACAAATTGTAAGTAGAATAATCTAAAGGTTTTATTTGGCAGCAGGCTAAGCTCTTTTGCGGGAAGATCGTGCGCCAATAAAAAGCTAAACTAGAGTAAGCATCATTATAATCATGACATGTAACATAATCCTGTCGGCGATGATTTTAATTATTTTGGCGATTTTGTTATGGTTCCTACTCTCAGACATAACTTAACTAAGTAGCTTCTTCACATCATCCATTCTGCTCATTGTACAAAGTGTTTTATAGCTAAAGTTAGAAGTTCAAAGACCTTAGTTTTTTACACAGCATTAGTATATTACTGCAAGCACCTTCGCGATCCACAGAGAACCCAGATGCATCATGATACCTTCCATGGGCTTTTTGAGTTTGTCGCGTCTAAAATGAACTACTCTGATGAAGTAGGCAAGATCCTGTGCATTGCCAATCCTAAAGCAATATTAATTGGGTGTGTAAGAAATAATAATCATTAAACTACAGTTACGTTTACTTAAAATCACTTTTTCTTTCCAGCTCAACTGTGAAAAGCTTTGTGCACATTTATGTCGATTTATGATAGTAAAGCTTCATATCTAAACTAATTTAACGGCTAAATGTTACGTTATAATTTCCTAAATATTATAGCGAGCAACATGAAGTGTAGTATTATTGCAGGCACGGCATTCGATCTGATGCTATTGCTCTCAGAAATAGCTGCTAAAATACTGTAGATCAAACACTGTGCTCTAGATACTAATGAAGCTAAATTGGATATGATAAGTAGAAAATTGTAAGGACTAGCGTTTACGTGTTAGTAGGTATCTCCTTATGAGGAAAATATAAGAGAAACCTCATGTTATTTATATGCAATAGAACATATGCGATTCACTCCACAACCACACTGCTTTAAATTGTAGAACGCGCTTTAAAATTAAATGTTCACACAGACAATTGCGGTTCAAAGAACTAACTGGCTTACGTAATTGTGCCATTAAAGGGATAACTATTAAGCTCAAACATTGTTAGCGATGAAATTACAAACTTAAGACTTTCTCTACTCCACTCCCAAATTTTAAATATTACACGTCCCGCATTCAATTTAATCAACGCCTCTGTAAAGTTTTTACACTGCTTATTTTAGCAGTAGTTTTGGTAATTTAACCGTAAAATATAAGAGGATCATGTTATACTCTTAATTCAATCCATTGAAATCGGTTTTGGCTATCAAATCTTCGGTTTAGCCGAAAGGAACTTACTTTATTTATAAACAGCTGGGGAATTAAGATTTGTTATCTTACTCGTTTTGAATGTGACCCACCAAATCATTTCTACCAACGTATTGGGAGGATTGTGACGATGTACATAAGCAAAGTTGATGACGCCTTTGAACAATCTATAGAAGGTTGTTTAGCCGAGACAATAAAGTACTCTGTCCTTACAAATAATGAGTGGTCTGCCTGGTTTTCACGTGCTGACAAAGCCGTAACAAAACTAAAGGCCGAACATATCGCAAATAATTTACCTTTGCTTAGCGTCGCCGATAACATGGACAATGCTTTAACCGAGACTGAAGAAGCCTATCAGCGGTTAGCACGGGGTGCGCAGAAGATTATTTTTTTAGGCACTGGTGGTTCAGCACTTGGAGGACAAACGCTTGCTCAATTTGGCACCTGGGGCCTTTCTGACGTATCAAGCAACGGCCAAAATACGCTCCCTACTACTAGATTTTTCGGCAATTTAGATCCTGACACAATGGAGAGTTTGGTCAATCAAGATGATCTTGCCTCACAGCGCTTTGTAATAATCTCAAAGTCAGGAAGTACACCAGAGACACTAAGTCAGGCCATTGCAATTCTTGACGCTGTACGCAAAAGAGGACTTGAGGCTAAAAGTTCAGAGATGTTCCTCGGCATTTCTGACCCAGAAATTCCAGGAAAAATAAATGGATTACGCCAGTTATGTACAATGTTCGACATTCCAACTCTCAATCATCCGCCAAATATTGGTGGACGATTTGCAATATTCACTTGTGTTGGTCTGTTGCCTGCTATTGCACATGGCCTAAGCATTAGGCAATTACTGCAAGGAGCAAAGGCTGCTATATCAAACATATTATCCGCAAAAAGAGTGCAAGATTGCCCAGCTGCAGTTGGAGCTGCCATTGCAGCCGGGCTTTATGAGGACAGAACGGCTCGTATCCAGGTGGTAATGCCGTACGCTAATCGCCTCGCTCAATTAGCTAGATGGTATGTACAGCTAAGAGCAGAAAGCCTTGGTAAGGATGGCAAGGGAATAACACCTCTTGCTTGTCTTGGTCCGCTTGATCAGCATAGTCAATTACAGTTGTTTATGGATGGTCCTAATGACTATTATCTGACATTTATCCGCACGCCGCTCGGTGGTACTGGCCCAGTATTACCACCAGACTTATGCGCACATGCGGAATTTGAGATCATGAAGGGCAGAACTATCGGTGATCTTATCGATGCCCAGACTACTGCAGTTCCAGAAGCATTACGTCAGGCAGGGCGAGCGGTACGTACCATAGATGTTCCGAATCTTAATGAATTCGCGTTAGGCGCACTATTAATGCATTTTATTTTAGAAACTCTGATTGCTGCTGATTTGATTGGCGTAGATCCGTTTGGACAACCTGCTGTAGAACTTGGAAAAAAACTCACAAGACAAAAGCTTGCCGAAATAAACCTACTCTAAAATCTACTTGGTTGATTCAGTTGTGAATTTTGAGCTATCAACTAACAATTAATTATATAAGTCAGATGCTATTACAATTTGTTGTACCCTAGCCTCTTAAGGCTTTTAGACTCTAAATAAACATATAGTAGATTTTCTAGTTAGTCAAAAAAACTAAAGCTTACCTCGCCTTGTTGAGGCATATCCGAATAAAAAGTGCATGCTACCAAATAAAATCTTTTAACTATGTCTTTTAAAATGGGCGTCTATGATGAGTTGGAAAAAATATTCAAAAGCTATAAAATTTAACAATAAATCACCTTAATCTATTTAGCACCTAACGGTATGCGTATATTAAGTATGCTTCCTGTATTATTTGAATATCGTTTTATTAGTCAATAACACGCGACATAACAGGAGAAAAAAATATTTATTTACCAAAATTAAATGTTTTACACTATTAATATGCTATTAGTGTTATTTTTATAGTAATGAGACTTTTTAATAAAATCTCAGAGAACTAAATTGGTGTGGCCTTAGACTGGTGTAGTATGCGGTTGTTTAGACTTTTCCTAGGTAAAATTTGTGTAGTCACTCTAATTTTTGCAGTTTTGCAAATCTCCTCAACTTCCCGCGCACATGAGGCTTTAAGATGGGGACGGTCAGCCGGCTATCATAATCTTACAAACTCTCAATCGGCTATAAAAGATAGCCAAAAACAAAATTCAACAAAAAACTATAATGAAACCAGACACGTTGTTATATGGGCTGCAAGTTCTCAGTGCCTAAATGAGAGATTGAAAATGGCCATTTACCACGTCGCGCGCAACTGGGGACAAGTACGTGTCAATTCTACATGCCGCAGCCGTAAACATAATCAACTAGTTGGCGGTGCTAAGCATTCTTACCACCTGACCGGTAAAGCGGCAGATATACGCGTGTGGGGTGATATTCGCGCGGCCGCGCGATATTTACGCAAAACCGCTGGGGGATACAAGCATTACGGTGGTGGGTTGTTTCACATCGACATCGGCCCGCGACGATCATGGTAATCTATTTGATCACGAATTAAATTTAAAATTTTTTACCATAATAATAT
>JABSQE010000051.1 GCA_013214245.1 Hyphomicrobiaceae bacterium | reverse complement strand
CCCAGTGGCATACGCCAGACTTTTTCGTCAACTTCAAGGCCGGAAGCAATAAGGTCTTTTGCGAGAAGATTATTGTTAGAAAATAGTCCTGCGTGCTCTTTACCTAAAGCGATTAAGATAGCTCCCGTAAGAGTTGCAAGGTTAATAATGATTTTCGGAGCGAACTTTCTCTCAGCATAAGTCAGAAGATCAGCCAATACCAACCTACCTTCTGCATCCGTATTAAGTATTTCAATACTCTGGCCAGATAGGGATGAAACAACATCACCCGGACGTTGTGCCGAGCCGGAAGGCATGTTTTCAACAAGTCCGACAATACCGATGACATCAATTTTAGCTTTGCGCGCGGCTAGTGTGTACATCAGTCCAGTTACACAGGCGGCACCAGCCATATCACCCTTCATTTGTTCCATGCCAGCAGATGGTTTAATAGAAATTCCACCAGCGTCGAAACATACACCTTTGCCTACGAAGCACAACGGCTTGCTTGTAGAGGATGTGGTTCCACACCATCTCATTACGGCAACGCAAGCAGGGCGCGCACTACCCTGTGCTACTGCTAGCAGTGCATGCATACCAATATCAAGCAACCGTTTAGCGTCGAGAATGTTGACTTCAACACCAACGCTGGACAATTTCTCACACTCATGAGCAAATTCAGATGGACCAAGGATATTCGCTGGTTGATTCACAAGATCACGAGCTAAGATGACGCCTTTGGCGATAGCGTGATTACGTGTGAATGCTTGTTCCACACCATTAGGATTTTTACAGACTATATTGAGACTTTTTAATTCTGTACTTTTTTTATTTACATTAATTTCGGTATCATTTTTACAATCTTTGCCTTTGTTGGTCTGGGACTTGTGGATATCAAATTTGTAGCTGCGAAGTAAAGCACCCATTGAAAAGGATGCAACTATTGATGTCATCTTTGATTTTTGAATACTATTGGCATCTATAACAACGCTTGCTGTTGATACTCCAGCACGGGCTAGTTGCGAGTAAGTGTAACCGCCTAGGTTAACCCAATGCTGTTCATCTGCACCCTCAACATCGCCAGCTCCAATCAACAAAAGTTGATCATAGTCAGTATGCGGAACGGCGTAGACTGTCATGCTTGTACGAGCGGATCCTTCAAATTGAGCGGCCTTTATAGCTTGCGCCAAGTAATCAGAGGCCATACCATTAAATATTTCTTCGAAAGAATCAAGTTTGGTACTTTCATCAATTATAAGTGCTGTAGTTTTTTCCGTTTGATCACTGTAATCGGAAAACGTGATATTCAAATTAGTTGGCATTCGCAATCCTGGCTTATTAATGTACAAGTTATGTCTAACATTAGACGAAATTAACACTTAATTAATAAATGTTAGCAAGACATTTACAATCAAATATTTCAACATTTAGGCCGTCAAAGAGACGATATAATTAACGCTCATTATTAAGGATTTCGCTTATTTTATTATGCAAGAGTAATCAATCTAGCTTCTACAGCTAATGCAGTGTAATTTTGCAGCCGTTTTATGAAATGCTGAAAATAATGTTACTATCAAATTTAGCGTTCGGTGTGTGGTCCGGAAGTAAATATTATGTCGACATTTGGAATATATGTTTTTCGACAAGCTTTTAGTGCTGTCATTTTAATTCTTTTTGCTCTTATTGGGATCGTTTGGATTGGGTTGGTTCTCAAGCAACTGAAGCTAGTTACATCTAACGGTCAGGATGCTCTAGTACTTTTATCGATAACTATTCTCGCAATTCCCAAGCTATTAGCGGTGATTGCGCCAATAGCTTTGTTAATAGCAGTTGTGCATGTGCTTAATCGTTTAAACAGTGATAGTGAGCTTATCGTAATAACAGCCTCTAGAGGTGCAATTTGGACTGTAGCGCAACCACTTCTGTTCCTAGGTTTTATAGTGTCATTTTTTTTATTTGTGACCAATCATGCTGTTATGCCTTGGTCGCTAAGAAAATTGCGACAACAAGTGACTGAAATCAGAACAGATCTACTTACGCAGGTATTGCAGCCAGGAAAATTTTCCTCACCGGAACCTGACGTGGTTGTTCATATACGCAGCAGAGGACTTGATGGTACTCTTTATGGACTTTTAATGCAGGATAATCGCAAACCAGTAGAGATCACTTATCTGGCGGAAAAGGCTCGTGTTGTAAAAAACAATAAATCAGCTTTCCTAGCCATGGAGAGTGGTCATATTGTTCGCGGTGAGTCTGGAGCAAAT
>JABSQE010000050.1 GCA_013214245.1 Hyphomicrobiaceae bacterium | reverse complement strand
GCCCCGGTATTACCACAAGAGAAATTCAAGATAATTTAATTAGCTGTGCTTTGGATTTGTGTAGTCCTGAAGAACCTGATTGGCGATATGTCGCAGGGCGATTACATATTTGGAGTTTATGGAAAGATACTCAAGTAGCCCGAGGTTATAAGTACGGTTACTATGCTCAAACTGTACATGACAAAATTCAAAAAGGAGAATATGATCGCCGTATCTTAATCTACACTCCAGAAGAATTAGAAATTGCCAATACTTGGATTAATCCTGACTGGGATGCCGACTATGATTATGCAGGTGCAGTATTACTAACGAAACGATATCTCCTGGGAAATGAATTACCCCAGGAAGCATTTTTAACTTGTGCACTCTTGATAGCCTCCGTAGAATCACCAGATAATCGCTTAACTTGGGCAAGAAAGTTTTATGAAGCGATCGCCCGTCGTCAAATATCCTTAGCAACGCCGATTTTAGCGAACTTACGGATTCCCAATGGTTCCCTTGCTAGTTGTTTCATTACAGCAATGGACGACAATTTAGAAAGCATTTTTGGCAGTATTCATGATGCAGCCCGGATTTCCAAAAATGGCGGTGGTGTGGGTGTGAATTTGTCTCGGATTCGGGCTACTGGTAGTTGGGTGATGGGAAAGAAAAATGCCTCCGGTGGTGTCGTTCCCTGGATTAAGCTATTAAATGATACTGCGATCGCAGTTAACCAGGGTTGAAAAAGTTAGCCCCTTCTGTTAGTAATAACAGTTGAAAAACTCCCTTAATTGCTGGAAAATCTTATGTAAATCAATCAGAATAGAAAAAGCGCACTACATAAGACAATCAGCAGCCAAGCTAATAGATATAGGTAAAAAATGGACTCTTTGGGAAATTCAGTTTCTCAGCGAGAACTATCAAGTCAGGGAAAAATTGGAGTCATTTTTATCACATCTATTTAGAAGGTTCAACGACTATCTCACAGGAGAGTACACTGTAAGCGATTGACAGTGGAAATGGGGAGAATCCTAGATATAGGATTAAGATATAGTCTGATCTATCTGGTGACAGATAGCAGTTCTTAGAGAACGGGATCAGGTTAGCGACCTGATCTGAACATGAATGGGACGACGCGCTGGTGCTGTCACCGTTAGTCTAGATGTTTGGCATTTAGACATAAGTGAATTTTTGGAAATGCAAACTGAGAATGGAGACGCGCGACGCAAAGCTTATGATGTGTTCCCGCAACTAGTTGTCAGTGATGAATTTATGCGGCGAGTAGCAGCAGATGCACAATGGACGTTGGTAGATCCCTATGAGGTGCGAACTCGTTTAGGGATTGAACTAGCTTCAACTTGGGGTGAAGAATTTGAGAGTGCTTATCATCAAATTGAAGCCAGTTTAGATGATTCGATTACGCTTTACAAACGAGTAAATGCGCGTCTTTTATTTAAACAGGTGATGCGAACCCAATTAGAAACCGGAATGCCTTACCTATGGTTTAAAGATACTGCAAACCGAGCTAATCCCAATCAGCATGAAGGTTATATTCCTGGTGGAAATTTATGTCAAGAATCCTGGTCAAACGTGAAACCGGGTGAAGAAGCACACACATGCAACTTATTGAGTATTAACCTCGCAAATTTAGAAGATGAGCAACGTTCAGAGATTTGTCACATTTCAGTACGTATATTAGATAATACCATTGAACTTACATCACCCCCATTTACTGCCAGTGCCACCCACAATGCCAAATATCGCACAATTGGAGTGGGCTGCATGGGATTAGCCGATTGGTTAGCAAAACGTCATCTCACTTATACCCGTCTTCAGGAAATCAGCGATTTATTTGAAGATATCGGTTACTATTGCACCGCAGCATCGATGGAATTAGCAAAAGAACGGGGTGCGTATCTTGCTTTTGCTGGTAGTGAATGGAGCAAGGGAAATTTAATCGGAGCAAAACCACCTACTTGGTTTAAGCAACACGCCACTCAATCAGAACGCTTTTTACAACTGAGTGAAGATATCAAGCAACACGGGATTCGCAATTCACATATTACTGCGATCGCACCTAATACTTCTTCATCTTTAGTTCAAGGTTGTACAGCCAGTGTTCTGCCAGTTTATAGCAAATTCTTCTATGAAAAGTGGGCAAAAGGTTCAGTACCCATCGCACCACCTTACATTCGGGATCGTTTATGGTTCTATGCCGAAAATAAGACACTAGATCAGAAAAAAATCGTCAAAGCGATCGCCACAATTCAGCAATGGATTGATACTGGAATTTCGATGGAATTGCTCTTTAACCTAAACGCTGGAGTTTACTTTCCTGATGAACCTGAGCGATGTCTTAGCGCTGTTGATCTTTTTGAAACCCTAATTCTGGCTTGGGAATTAGGTTGTAAAGCAATCTACTACATTCGCACTGTCCAAAAAGACAGTTTCAAAGAATCGAACGAGCAATGTGTTGCTTGTGCAAACTAATCAGTTAATAGCAATAACTGATAACTGATAACTGATAACTGAAAAATGTACCAACCAAGACAATCATTAATGCCAATTAATCCCGTTTTTAATCCACGCGGGAATGATGATACAGCAAACCGTTTAATATGGTTCGGAGAGACTACGAACTTAATGCAATTAAATGATGTTCGCTATTCGTGGACTGTGTCTCTCTACCGTCAAATGCGAGAGAACTTCTGGGTTCCCGAAAAAATAGACATTACTCAGGACGTAACAGATTACGTTAATCTCACACCTGGAGAGCGACGTGCATTTGATGGCATTCTCAGTTATCTAACTTTTCTTGATTCGGTGCAAACTTGTAATGTGCCTCATATCAAAAACAGCGTTACTGCTCCAGAAGTTGCATTGTGCATGGCAGAACAAATTTCCCAAGAAGCAATGCATAATCAGTCTTACCAATACATTATTGAGACGGTGGTTCCGAGCGATCGCCGTACACAAGTTTATGATTTTTGGCGGAGCGATCGCGTTCTCAAACAACGATGTGAATTCATCGCTGGACTATACCAAAAATATGTTGACAATCCCACACCAGAGAATTATTTCATATCACTGTTAGCTGATTATTTATTAGAAGGATTGTACTTCTATAACGGGTTTATATTTTTCTACAATCTCTCATCACGGATGCTCATGTCTGGGAGTGCCGATATCTTTAGAATGATTAACCGAGATGAACTTTCTCATGTGCGGCTATATCAAAAATTGATTCCAGAAGCGATGCAGGTTTTCCCCCATAGTCGTGAACAAATTTATGAAATGTTTGCTCTTGCTGTTGAGCATGAATGCAAGTGGACAGGACATATTGTTGGAGATGATATTCTAGGCATTACAGCCAACAGTACAGAACATTACACAAAATATCTGGCGAATACTCGCTTAAAGGCGATCGGTTTAGAGCCATTGTTTGGGGAAGCTATCTACAAGAAAAGTCCTTATACTCACCTGGAGCGTTTTTCAGATACTAAGAAAGAAGCGAATACAAAAGCAAACTTTTTTGAGGCGAGTGTAACCAGCTATGTTATGTCTTCTAGTATTGAAGGTTGGGATGATTTCTAACAGGGGTTAATCAAGGGCTTTGTAAATGAATCTTTAGTTATTCAGCGATACTTTCAGGTAATATAGTCACCCGACTTTCATTTCCCTTGGTATCGCGCACAATAATTTGTTGTTGAGCAAAATCAATATCTTTAACACACAAACTCAAACCTTCGTTTAACCTTAAACCCGTACCGTAAAGTAATTTAATTAAAAGTTGATGTACTCCAGATAACTTTTGAATAATTGCGAAAACTTCATCCTTTGTTAAAATTGTTGGTAAATATTTAAATTTTTTAGCACGTACCGCATCTACTTTCAAATCTAAATCTTGTTTTAATACCTATTTATACAGAAAAAGAACAGAATGAGTGATATCGAAAAAACGACGAGTGCCCTTGACACTATCACAGGTGCTGTATCAGACTTAGCCTCACATG
>JABSQE010000005.1 GCA_013214245.1 Hyphomicrobiaceae bacterium | reverse complement strand
ATTCGCAATTATCTATGGTCATAACTATTCATCATTGTTGTGGCCTTTGCTGAGAGCAAAACTCGAATGCTGCCAGTTATTGATAGTAGCAACATGAGTATCAAGCCATTGCAGCTTTTATTGCACTAGCTAAATCAGTCCGTTCCCAACTAAAACCCCCGTCGGCATCTGGTTTGCGACCGAAGTGTCCATAAGCAGCTGTTCTCGCGTAAATGGCTCTATTCAAACCGAGATGCTCACGAATACCTCTAGGGCTTAGGTTCATGACATTTATTAGAACATTCTCAAGTTTGCTTTCATCTACGTAACCGGTATCATAGAGATTTACATTTATTGACAATGGTCTCGATATGCCGATTGCATAAGACAATTGAATGCAACAGCGTTCTGCCATATTAGCTGCAATTACATTTTTTGCTAAATATCGTGCTGCATATGCTGCAGAGCGATCAACTTTGGTTGGATCTTTTCCACTGAATGCGCCACCGCCGTGAGGAGAGGCACCTCCATAGGTATCAACAATGATTTTACGACCAGTTAAGCCGCAGTCGCCATCTGGCCCGCCAATTGTGAATTTTCCAGTTGGATTAATGTGCCATTCAGTGTGCTCGGTAATCCAATCAGGTGGTAACGTTTCGCGTATAAATGGCTCTACAATTTGACGTACATCCTCGGAGCTCATGCTGCCGTCTAAATGTTGGGTGGAAAGGACTATGTGTGTTACTGATGTCGGCTTGCCATCTTCGTATCTTAAAGATAATTGACTTTTGGCATCTGGCCCAAGCTTATTGGCATCGCGTTGATTAGATTTTCGCGCAAACGCTAGATTTTGAAGTATTTTTTGACTGTAATATATCGGAGCGGGCATCAAGTCCGGAGTTTCTGTGCATGCATATCCGAACATGATCCCTTGATCGCCGGCTCCCTCCTCTCTATCGTATGCTGCATCAACGCCTTGCGCGATATCTTCAGATTGCTCATGCAATAATATATCGACATTACAGTTTTTCCAGTGAAAACCATCTTGCTCATATCCTATATCTCTAATTGCAGAGCGAGCTCTTTCTGTGATTAAATCGTGTGTTATAGTATTTGGTCCCCGGGTTTCGCCGGCAATTACAATTCTGTTTGTTGTAGCTAAAGTTTCGCAAGCTACTCTTATTAAACTCGGGTCTAGCCCGACTTTAGAACCTTCGGTAAAAAACAGATCGACGACTTCATCGGAAATGCGATCACAAACTTTGTCGGGATGACCTTCGGAGACTGCTTCGCTTGTAAAATAAAAAGTACGGGCTGACACATCTGACCCCATAATGTTGAAAAATAAATACGACCTAAGATGAATACTATTTTTCAAGGACTGGTCAAGTCACGAGCCGTAGTTAGTTATAGTCATAGGTAAACATTATTAAAAAAACTTGGCTTTTGAAGCATTAATCAATTGCGTTGTGTCGTATAGCTGTTCAGGGGCCGTCATAAATAACTCTTAAAATTTATAGTTCTACTAAAGCCCACCAAACTTATATCTCTGAAAATTCAACTAATGCTAACCAAGCTTAAAAGCTATGCCCTATTTGTTGGAGCACCTAGAAAAAGTTGTTGTATATCTTATTGGGCGCTGCGCATTTAATCAAGTATGTGTCTACGGCTCAATCCCTATTAGATTGCAGTCGAACTTTTATAAAAAGTATGAAAAATAGAAAAAACCATATTACGGCGAATATAATATCTCCGAAATGGCTATAGATCGTCGTTGGAATTGGCTTAGGGAGACGGGTGTCTAATACACCAACATCATTTAGATTTAGTTTGGAAATTATACGCCCACGACCATCAACAACTGCTGAAATTCCATTGTTTCCAACACGGATTAGGGGAACGCCCTGTTCCACAGCTCTAACTACTGATTGGTGAAAATGCTGATAAGGACCTGTCGAGAGGCCGTACCAAGCGTCATTTGTTAAATTAATCAACACTGATGGTCGCTTTGAACCAGAAATAATATCGTTTGGAAAAATTATCTCATAGCATATTAAAATTCTTGCGTAAGGAATACCTGGGATGCTTACTAGAGGCTGAAGGGTGGAGCCAGAAGTCAATCCACCTTTCACTCTAGTTAATTGCTCAAGGCCCGCAGCTTCTAACCAATTCTGAAATGGCAGGTATTCACCAAATGGGACAAGATGTATTTTGTCATATGATGCAATGACTTTACCATCATCGTTAATTACAACTGCTGAGTTGAGAATATTTTGTTTGTTTAGGTTGACTGTATTTTGATTGTCAAGACGTAATGTCCCAGCAATAAGCGTGGTTTTATCGGGCAATGCTCTTGATAATGATGTAAATAATTCAGTGTTGTTTGGTGTTCTAAAAGCAACTGCTGCTTCGGGCCAAATGATGTGTGTGATGCCTTTGTCTCTTCGATCAGTCAGTGCAGGCTTAATACCTGATAATTTAAGAAGTAAAGCGAGAATTTCTGCTCGTTTAGAGGTATCGAATTTGTCGCGCTGCTTGATGCTCGGTTGCACAAGACGAAGTTTGACATCTGGTACTAAGCTCGGTTGGGGCTGTATTAAGCAGTATCCTCCGTATATCGCCATAATTACAAGTGGGACTGATGTTAAAAGTATTATTGGCTTTAAAACTCCTCTTTTTTGTTTTAGTTGTACTGCTTCAAGCATAATTGGCAATGGTGCACTAAATACGCATACAGTAACTGCTGTTACACCGTAAATTCCGATAACACTAACAAACTGTAAAAAAATAAGTGGATGAGCTAATGCGTAACCTAAAGTATTCCAAGGGAAACCTGTCATTACATGACCACGTAACCATTCTGCGGCAGAAAGGGTGAGGACTAGGATCAAAACTCTTGCTACTGCAGGGCCTGACATACAAGCCAACAAAGAGGTGGCTAAACCGAAGAAAAGAGCTAGTCCAGCTGGTATAATGGTTATCGCGAATGGTATTAGCCACGCAAATAACTCTTGTTGAACAAGCAACGCACCACTAATCCAGTAAAGGCCTGCTAAATGAAATCCAAAGCCGAACCACCACCCTACAACAAAACCGTGCCGCAAATGCTTCCAGGATAAAATAGGCTTTAGAAAGAAAACAGTACTGAAAGCGTTTTTATGAAAACCATGTAGGCACTTATGGCGATCGGGATTTGCGCAGAATATTAAAGTAGGAAGAGTGATAAATAAAATTACAGAAAAGTGAAAAGGCGCAAAAGCCAATGCAGACGCTGCACCGGATAATACTGTAATCGTATTTAGTCTCCAACCAGACTGGATCGCACAGGTTGCAAATAGTGATAATAATTTATCCGAGGCCATGTTTCTAAATCCATCCGGCCGATACCTATAAAATAGCTGCTAAACACTCTGACGTGTTAAAAATCTCGACTTGTAATACCTGTCGGTAAACTTACAAAACATTAATAATGTTTAGAACCTTAATTTATCATTATAGCACTGCTACACAATAATCTAAGCTCCGCCTAAAACGACTTTAGAGAGATGAATTTTTAATTTTTTAATACGTCTTGGGTCAGCATCTAGAACCTCAAACTCAACACCCTCTGGATGACGAACCAGTTCACCTCGTGCCGGAACTCTACCAACAAGAGAAAAAACCAACCCGCCAAGCGTATCTACATCGCTATCTTCGGATAGTAGTCTCAGATTTAGATGCCTTTCTAAATCAGCTACTGGAGTTCGAGCTAACGCAACCATGCCGTTAGTGGTATCGCCTGTTATTTTAGGATTTTCAAACTCGTCGTGTTCATCTTCGATTTCGCCAACAATTTCTTCAACAAGATCTTCGATGCTAACAAGGCCATCCGTTCCGCCATATTCGTCAACAACAAGAGCCATATGAATGCGTGTTGATTGCATTCTTAGTAGCAAATTCATAGCTGGCATTGATGGAGGGACGTATAGGACACGACGTTTGACTTTTGATACAGCAAGCGGTCTTGCAAGGGCGGTGTCGCTGATACGAAGGTTTATATCTACAACATTTCGTATTGAATTCTCTTTTTCCTTGTCGCCATGCAATTCAGCTTTGTCGCTAAACTCGACGAGCCATCTGACCAAATCCTTTACATGTACCATACCAATTGGATCATCAAGTGTATCGCGATATAGCGGAAGCCTCGAAACACCAGCTTTTACAAAAAGCTGTAAGGCCTGTCCAACAGTTTCATTCTCCTCAATAGCAACGATATCAGCTCGTGGCACCATAACATCGTCAATTCGCAGTGCACCGTAGCGTAACAATCGCATCAATATAGCGCGCTCTTGCTGGGAAAATGAATCAGGAGCGGTATCATCAGTCTTAAGTGCAGCCTCAAGCGTATCACGCAGTGACTGCCCGTTAAGCGATCTGAAACGGTTGCAGAGAGCTGCAAACCAACCCACAGTTTGGCTGACTACTGCCGCGTCGCTGTTGCTTGAAAAGTTCGTGTATCTATCACTGTCGCTTGTGTTATTTTCTGAAAACGGCTTTCCGCTCTCGGTTGCCATAGCATATGCCCGTGTCATCACAAACAGATCTTACTATTCATATGACCAGCGGCCTCCCTAAATTGTTTGCTTTGTCATTGTATCCTGTAAGGGTCACTGACGCCAAGACTACCTAATATTTCAATTTCTAAATGCTCCATTCTATCTGCAGCTAAATCCTCTTCATGATTATAGCCTAATAAATGTAGTATTCCGTGTACCACAAGGTGTGCTAAATGACAGCGCGGCTCAAGCTTTAAAGCAGTGGATTCCTTAATGATAGTTTCACAAGCTAGTATAATATCTCCAATTTGATATGTGTTATCGACGTCGGTAACCTTGTTTGCAAGTGGAAACGACAACACATTCGTCGACTTATCGATCTTTCTAAAATTTCGATTAAGAGTACGAACGAGTTGATCATCGCTAAAGACAACTACTATTTTAGATCTTATTGCAAGAGTTTCCAATCGAGTTTTGTTGAACGCTTTTGCTATCAGACTAATGAGCTGGTTCACAGGCTCGAATGCCGACCAATTTCCCGAATGTAAAACACATTCTAAAATTAGCTTTTGTTGAATGATAGGCGACTTGCTAAAGTGAGACACGTCAAAACCCTGTTGTTCACCAAATTTATTGGGCATAGCTAATCACTACAACGCAAGATGTTTTGGTGATTGTACGCCTTTACAATTTTTGCCACAAGATCGCGCCTTACGATATCCGATTCTTGAAAATGCACCGACCCAGTATCATCAATACCTTTTAAGAGCTCAACACTCTCTAGAAGCCCAGATTTTTGACCTACAGGTAAGTCTATCTGAGATGGGTCACCAGTAATGACCATTTTTGAACCTTCACCTAGTCGAGTGAGAAACATTTTAGTCTGGATCCTTGTTGCGTTCTGAGCTTCATCTAATATCACAAAGGCACCTGCCAGTGTTCTTCCTCTCATGAAAGCAAGTGGTGCGATTTCAATCGTTCCTGATTCGAGATCTTTCTCTACCTTTTCCGGAGCTAACACATCATATAGCGCATCGTAAAGTGGTCTTAAATATGGATCGACCTTGTCGCGCAGGTCACCAGGTAAAAAGCCTAAGCGTTCTCCAGCTTCTACTGCTGGACGTGAAAGAATAATGCGCGATACCAATCCACGCTCTAGATAGCTCGCAGCTACAGCAACTGCTAGATAGGTTTTTCCTGTCCCAGCAGGGCCAACACCAAAAACCAAGTCACGATTTTGTATTAGTGCGATATATGTAGATTGCGCTTGTGTTCTTGCTTTGATAATGCGCCGACGTGTTCTGACTTCACCCTGGCCAACCATGCTGTTATTGCTATCTTTTGCATGTCTTATGAGACTATCAAAGTCATCCGGAATTATATCTTTGTTTTCTTTAGCCCGTTTATATAAGACTTCAAGAACATCCTGTGCGATCTTGCATGCCGCTCTATCGCCTTCTAATATTACGGCATTGCCGCAGCCGTGTGCATTAATGCCAAGATAATTTTGCACTATAGCGAGGTGATAATCATGCTCACCTAAAAGTTGAGTAAGATATCTATTGTCTTCAAAGGTAACAACAATGCGGCTGTTGTGTTGTTCACGCATTATATCTTACCTGGAAACTGTTCTGTGTGGTGTATGCAGATATTATACATCTATCAAAGCTTTCAATTCCAATTCATTGAACCTTCATAAACTTCTATAAATATTACCTATTGAGTATACACCTCTAAGATGCCTATAAAAGTCTTATCCTAATTTATAGTTATTTAGCAGATTTAGTACGAGAATATTTCAAAGCTGTGAACCTTGCAATATCCCAAATAGGGAGTTAGTTTTTGCGGATATGATCTTCACGGGTACAATTTGCCCTAGCATCTTGTATGGTATAATCGCATGTACTGGCTGCAAATATGGCGAGCGACCGAGTAACTGGCCTGAATTTCGCCCATGACGATCGAACAGAACCGGTAATGTCTTGTTGATACAACTGATGTTAAACCGTAGCTGCTGCTCTTTAATTAAGGACTGCAAAGCATTAAGACGTGAAGCTTTTTCTGCTTCGCTGATGTGGTTTTTAATTGCCGCAGCGGGTGTACCTGGGCGTGGACTGTATTTAAAAGAAAACGCTTGAGCAAAGCCAACTTCTTCAACAACTCGTAATGTCTTGTCAAATTCTGCAACTGTTTCTCCTGGAAAACCAACGATGATGTCAGTGGATAAAGCAATGTCAGCCTTGGTTAAACGGATACTATCAACTATTCTAAGATATTCTTCGGATGTGTGTTTTCTGTTCATTGCCGCCAAGATACGATTAGATCCTGCTTGGAAAGGTAAATGAAGGTGTGGCATAAGTTTTGAGTTGTAATTATGACACTCAATCAGTTCCTCATCAATATCACACGGGTGGCTAGTTGTGTAGCGAAGCCTTTTTATTCCGTCGAGCTCGCTGAGGGTGTTAATAAGTTTTGATAAAGACCACATACGTCCGTCAGGTCCTTTACCACGATAGGCATTAACGTTTTGCCCAAGTAGTGTTATTTCAAATGCCCCACGACTAATTAAGGCTATAGCCTCATTCAATATTTGCTCTACAGGGCGTGAATATTCTGCTCCACGCGTGTAAGGTACGACGCAAAAAGTGCAGCATTTATCGCATCCCTCCTGAACTGTTAAAAATGCTGTTGCTCTGTTATTTTTTGTATTCCGCTGCGGTAGTGTGTTGAACTTCTGCTGATGGTTAAAATTGACATCAATTAATTTATGTCCATGACGTTCGGTATCTTTGATCATTTCCGGAAGCATGTGGTAGCTCTGTGGTCCTACAATAATATCTACGACCGAAGCTCTGTTGATTATCTCATAGCTCTCAGCTTGAGCAACACACCCAGCAACAACAACCGTCTTCTTTTGATCTCTATGCGCGCTGTCCTCACACATCCTACGAATACGTCCTAGTTCAGAATAAACTTTCTCTGCTGCTTTTTCACGAATGTTGCAAGTATTAAGCACAACAAGATCAGCACAAGAAATCTGCGAGGTTTCTTCGAATCCTAAGGAAGAAAGTGATTCAAGAATGCGTTCACTATCGTAGACATTCATTTGGCAACCAAATGTTTTGATAAAAACTTTTTTTGCCGACATATTAAGTCTCCTTTTCAAATTCACCTCTACGCGTTGGCGCATCAATTATGTAAAAGACTATTTTTTACACCGACTTGAAATTTTTTGATTAGCCACCGTACAAAATCTGAACTACTCTTGCACGTACTTGCTGCTCTGTGGATTGTGCTAGTTTCTTGCGGTCGTGATATGCCCCTATTGAGATTGGTCTACCTATTGATATTTTAACGTCTATTGGGCCCATTTTAAGAAGTTGCCAGATATGATTTACGACGTTCATTTCACCATACCACGCGACAATTTTGCGACCCTCACGTCCCAGTGGAACACCGTGAATGTGAGTGTAGACCAAAGATAAAGTCTGAACAGTTGGCTCGACATAATTTTCGTTGAGAGCATTTTGAGCGTCTAAAGATATTTTTGGAAAAGCAGACGACATTAGTGCGGAGCGAAAAGGTCGTACGCGATTTCCATCAGATGTTGTTCCTTCAGCGAACAGCACTAATATGTCACCATATGCAAACCGTTTGGTCATTTCGCTTGAAACTCTTCCTACGTCTGTTTTTCGCTCGCGATTAATAAAAAGACTTCGTTGTAATTTTGCCAACAATGAAATAAGTGGCCAGCTACTTATTTCACTTTTCGCTATAAATGACACAGGAGCAACAGCGGAGAGAATTGGAATATCAATCCATGAAACGTGATTAGACACGACCAGAACTGGCCGGTCCTGCATGATTTGGCCATCAATATGAATACGAATCCCGAGAATACGACAAATGCATCGATGGTACCAGAGTGGCAATATCCTAGAACAGAATGGAGAAAATTTTAGCGCAATCCATTGTACTATCATCGTGGGAAAAGTAAGTGTCAAAATTACCATTAATAGGCTTATTGCTCGTACACTAGATCCAATCGCAGTTAATTCTGCAAGTTGATTGACTCTTCTATGAAAAGCAGCTTCTTTTCCTGTTTTTGGCATGACCGAAATTATAAAATTCTGTAATTATAATTTGTGTGAACAAAGGCTCTTCCTCAGCACCAAGGCGTCTGTGCTTCTACCGTCTGGTTTTTTGTAGTATGACTTCCTCAAGCTAATTTGTTGGAACCCCAATCTATTGTAAAGGTTTATGGCGGACCTATTGGTTTCGTCGACTTCTAAAAAGATGCTGTGACCTCCGCGGTGTAGTAGTTTATTATGAAGTTCAACTACTAAGCGAGTTGCTATTCCAAGTCGACGAAAACGATGGTCTACGGCGAGCGAAATCACTTCTCCCTCAAATATTAAGTATTGTGCAATCAAGAATCCTATTATTTTTTTACGCATCACTGCTACGAAAGAAATATTGCATTTTTTATTCAAAAAACTTTGTATTTCAAACTCACCCCAGCCTTCATGAAGGTTTTCCTCGTGAATTCTTGAAATACAGCCAGCTTCAGACTGTAGCGGCGTTCTCACTCTAACCACTATAGGTAGCAGTTTGTTTGCATTATAAAGTGTCATTCAATTAAACCTTTAAGTACAACACTTCGAAGCGAGTTAGAAATGCACAACGACCTTTCTTGACTGTGGCTTAGCATCGGGTGGCCGAAGATAAAGAGGGGAAGGCTTGTTTGCTAACGTTAGATCTACATCCAACAGATATTCAGCCGACGGCAAGGCCGCCTCGTGCTCTGTCTCAACCATCACCCCTTTTGCTATCAATGCTTTAGCTATGTTAAGATCAGATGGTGAAACTACCATAATCTTATCATATAATGTTAATACTTTATTTACGGCGTCATCGATGCTTCCGATTTGCGGTGACGTCAAAGCTTTCTGAGTGGCTCCTGAAAGAATCTGAAAATATATTTGATCGCGGCGAGCGTTAATACACACCAACGTTGGAAGAGAATAGTCAAAACTTCTTGAAGGTTGTAACTGTGCGTAATTGCAACGCGACACCACCGCCAAACTAGAAGCTGTGTATATGGGTAATCCTGTGGCAAGCGCCAACCCTCTTATAGCGGCAACACCAACTTTAATACCAGTGTAGGAACCAGGGCCAATTGCAACTGCTAAGGCGTCTAATTCGGCTAGCGCAATCCTCGCATCAACTATAATATTTTCTATCATACCTATTAAATGCTCTGCGTGGCCTAACCCTACCTGCTTAGTCCTGGATGTTGTTATTACTTTATTTGACGAATCTTTGTATCTTAAGGCTACAGAACAAACTTTAAAAGTTGTGTCTACTGCAAGTAAATTTCTTATAACAAACATGCGGTTTCTACAATAATATTAATAACTAGCAGGGTAGGACGATCTATGCAGCTTCCACTGCTTTAACTTCGGGGCAGAAGTAACGAATAAGACTTTCTATGCCATGTCTTAAAGTCGCTGTCGAACTAGGGCACCCCGCGCATGCCCCACGCATTGAGAGATAAACAATACCATCATGGAAGCCGAAAAATGTTATATCTCCACCGTCTTGCGCGACGGCTGGCCTAACACGTGTTTCAAGAAGTTCTTTGATTTTCGCCACAACCTCAGCATCTTCAGGAGCATAGTTTCCTTCAACGTCGTGATTACTGCTTGGGGCAGCTTTTGATGAGTCGCCAGATGTATAATAATCCATAATAGCACCCAATATAGCAGGCTTGAGGTGTTGCCAATCACCATTGCTTTTAGTAACAGAAACAAAGTCTGTACCTAGAAAAACGCCTGAAACATTTTTTATATTAAATAAACGTAGAGCCAGAGGAGAAGAACCAGCCTCAAGTTTGGAGCGATAATCTGCAGTCCCATCTACCAATACTAGTCTTCCAGGTAAGAACTTTAGTGTTGCAGGGTTTGGTGTTGGTTCTATCTGTATAAACATGAATTAGTATACCTCAAGTTTAGTCCTGGATTTGAGATTGTCTTAAGGAGTTTAGGTAGCACAAGTATTTAATAACAAAGTAAATAACACTTCCTTGAATAGATTTCTAGAAAAATACCATTTAAAGGAAAAAAACTAGCTTCTATCTCCATTATGTGGTGATGTGTAGGCACGTAATCATTCAGCAATGAAAGGCGCTGATGAAAGATATTAACAAAATTTACCTTATACTATTCAAGTTTCGCAGGTGCTAATCGCAAAGCTTTCTATAGTAAAAAGGAATTAATAGGTCTGTCGAGAGTTGTTTATCTGAGTGGTAAAAATAAATAAATCTGGTTAGCTGCAGATTTTAAAAGGCTTGCATATGCTGACAAAAAACACCAAGTCTAATAGCAACCAGACAAAGCCTACAAAAAAGTCGGTCAAGTTGTTATTGACTAATTATGCTGAGATTCGGATTTTAACAAATAATTATTGTTAACTGCCTAAGTGTCTTTAATATACTAAGGAGTGTTCTATGCCTAATGATCTCAATTCTAAAGACACCGAAGATCTCGCGGTATTTGCCCCAAATCCACTAATGTCCAATCAAGAGTTTGCTGAGTTGGGTGAAGGCGAATTAGCATATATAAAAGCTTTGACATCGGAGGAAGCTCAAAAAGCGTATCCCTCGATTGAAGAGCTTCCTAAAGGTGTTCACTTATATGCCCTTCACAGTGCAGATGGATCACCTATTGCGCTTACGGACGATAAAGGTGTTGCCATTGAGCAGGCAATAGGCGACGAGCTTGAAATTGCACCACTTCACTAGATGTTGGAATGCTAGATATTTAACTTGCGTTAATGACATTATTAAGTGGCTTGATTTAAGAATACATGGGGTAAGTTGAGACGGAGTTGCGTCATTATTCTACACCTCACTTCCCCCCCCTCCTCCACCACTACTTCAGTATAAAGTAGATTGGTAGGCACAATGTGCCTTAATAGTACTTTTCCTAAATTGTTAGGTTGTTTAGCTAAGGGTGCCTGCCACTGAGATGGTTGCTTCTTAGTGCAGAGGTTGTATGCTTTAATTCATTCTTAAGTATTCAACCGAAACTTCTATAATTAAGCCTGTAGAGATCAAGACTAAGAGATCATCGAAAGCCTCGTAATTTCTAATTTATTTTTATTGAATATTCTTAAGCACGACTTTATTGACTCCTGTTTTTCATCAAGCCAGTACGAATTGATTATTCATTAGCTGTTCGATCAAAAGCTTATCGATTTTATTCGAGACACAACTACAAAGTGTGGCGGTCCTACCATTAGCGTTGTAATTCTGCAACGTATTTAGGGGTTGTGAGCTTAAAGTTACAATAAAAGGCGCTTTATAAGATTGGACTGTTAGCTTTTTTCGTCGAATCAAGTATAAACGTACTTGTGAGGACATTTCAGAGTACAAATCACATAATATTACAATATGTGTCTTGCCCTATATTTTCAGTGTGTACTTTAAGCGGTAAAAGTCGCTCTAAAATTAGAGGCTTGCTCAGAGTCTGTGTAGAAATCGTAGGCTTTATGTTAACCTGTCGCGCCTGGGAAGCGCGTCGTTGCTCGAGGTCAAGCATTGTGTCTGTTTTTTCTCGTACGCGTTGCGCAGTCGCTGTTGTGGCGTTTCCTCATCATAAAACATTCGTTCATTCAAGCGTGGTGCCATTAAGTTAACTTTTGTGACGTAACGGTGGCGGTTTGTCTGTGCGATATAAGAAAGGGCAATCCTATGAGACATGCTCTAGGTGTGCTAGGTGTGTTGGCAGCAGGTGTTCTTCTGCTTGTTTCCGCTGCAATGAATTGGAGATTCGGCTATTATCTCGGTACAACCGATTTTGATGGCTTTATTTATGGATCTGCCAGTGCAGCTGCTGATTGTATGAAAGCGTTAGTACCATTCTTTGTTTTTGCTGCAGTGCGTAATAAGATGTGGGCGCAAGCTTTTGCGTCGTGCTTGGTCTGGGCTGTTGTTTCGATTTACTCGCTAACCACTGCCTTAGGTTATTCCGCACTTAATCGTCAGGATTCGGTCGGAGCGCGCGCCTCTCAAGCTTTAGCTTACAGCGATCTCAGATCAGATCTGACTCGCGCTACTAATCAGCTAAGCTGGGTGCCACAACATAGACCTGCAACGGTTGTAAAAGCTGCCATTGATGGAATGGAGGTAAAGCGTCTTTGGGAGCGTACTGTTGGCTGCACTGAAGTGAACGGGCGTAGAAGTCGTAACTTTTGTAACACTTATGCCAAGTTAAAGGGAGAATTTGCCTCGGCAAATGAAGCTGAAAAACTTGAAGCTAGAATTTCTAGTATACGTGGTAAGCTAGATTCACAGATAGGTGTTGGTTCTGGTGCTAAGGGTGATCCGCAAGCAGCGTTACTCGCGCAGATAGCGGGTGCGTTTATACCAGGCGTTACGGTAGAGCACGTTCAAACTACGCTAGTTGTATTTGTCTCACTATTATTAGAGATCGGGTCTAGTTTGGGCATGTACATAGCGTTTAGTCAATGGCGCTTAGGTGGAAGACAAGAGGTTATTAATGATGTTAAATACACTGAAACAGCACAACGAGTACCCTTCATGGAGGTCAATGAACCCACGGTATCCATCGCAAACGAGTCGATTACTGCGATTACCTTGGAAGGAAGCAGGGCAGGAGCTAATGACAATATCACCGCGAACAGGTGCGGAGCTCCGGAGAGTGATGTTGAGAGATACAAGAACGAGTGCATTATAACAAGCACTGGTACGAGTCTTACAGCTACAACTTTATATGAGGATTACTGCGAATGGTGCGACGAACAAAGCAAGGAACCTTTAGCATTACCCACCTTTGGCCGAGAGCTAGGTGTCTTGGGATTGAAAAAAGCTAAAATATCCGGTCGCATCCGCTATGTTGGAGTATCGTTCAGTGATGTGCGCAGTGCAGGGGAGGATAGAAGAGGTATAATCCCAAATGCTCATGTCGCCTAGTATAGGTATTAAAAGGGTCGTCTAGCGACCCTTTTTTTATATCGTTCACCTAGAGAGGCTTAGGTTCACATGTAGTGTAAAATTAGATATAGCGATTTCTTTTATTTTTAGGTGGTTTTGGCGGTTTATGAAGCGCTTTACCTTTTTAGATAGTTAAGGTTTTTATGTTATTTCCTAATTCGGACAATGAACTAGTATTAAGCATACGTAAAATGAAGTTACACTTTTATATTGGTGTGTTGGCAGAGGAAAAGTCAAGAAGGCAACTTGTAATCATCAATATCTGGATGAAGTTAACTTATGATGCGCCTCACGTTTCAGATGACATTAGTTCTTACGTTTCGTATGCCGAGTTAATTGAACGTATAAAGCTATTGTCTGAGGAAGGTCAACACATAGATTTAGTAGAGACCTTAGCAGAAAAAATTTCAAATTTAGCTTTTTTGGATTCAAGAATAACGAAAGTGGTCGTCAGTGTTGATAAGCCAGACATTATTCCTGAGGCAGAGAGTGTTGGTGTCATAATTTATAGGTCTAGGGTAGGTGTGCGTTAGCTGTTTAAGTTTTGATCATTTATCCCAGCACTTCAGATATCCGATGACTTATTTCGTGATATGAAGCGGTGTTATTAAAGTGTGTTATGAATTTTCCATTTGGTGCCATTAGGTAAAGATATGAAGAATGGTCTATAGTGTAGTTGTCAGGTGTTTTGGGGTTTGACACTTTATGCGCATAAGCTCGGTAGTTTTTAATCATTTTTGATACTTGTTCCTGAGAACCTGTAAGTGCAGTGATTCTGTGATCAAAATGATGTACATAGTTTTTTAATGTTTCGGGTGTATCACGCTCAGGATCGACGGTAATAAATAGAGGGCTGATTCTATCAGCTTTAGGACCAAGTTGCTGTAAAGCAAAGGAAACCGTCTGTAATGCCGTTGGGCATGCGTCTGGGCAGTGAGTAAATCCAAAGAAAACTAGTAGATAACGATTATGATAAGATCTCTCGCTTACCTTGTTATTATTATGGTCCACCATTTGAAATGGTCCCCCTATGGCTATTTGACCTGAGTTCCAATTCTTTATTTGATCAAAAATGTAAGTTCTTAAGGTTGGAAGCATAGTTGCAGCAGCTAGAATACTAATTGTAGTCCAGGTGGAAATTGCAGTTAGATAAGGTACACGCATATGAACTTGTCCGCGTAGTGTTGCTATCCGAGATTACGAATACTTGAGGTTATGATAGATAAGTTATGATCTCAAAATTTAGTTTAATTAAAAGACGTTTGATATTGTTGAAATATTCTAATTCTGCTTTTTTTAAATATGTGCAACAAACGGTTTAACCCTTAAGTTAAATGCTAGTTTTTCGCTTAAAATTAGAAATTAAGGTTAATTGGCCGTGCGATCTTGTGGTTTTGGTATATTATGGTTGTGTTATAAGCAAAATGAAAAGTAGGTGGGTTCATACATTCATTGAGAAATCAACTAAATGGATTGGAGTTAAGTCGTGCTGTAACTTACAAGTATGGCGATCTGTAGATTGTGAGATCGAGATAGGTCTAGTATCAAATTAAAGTTTATAGAATGCGATCGTTTGCATAGACTATAGTCGTGGGTCATGTAAGTTTGACTAGATATTAAAATGTAGTTGGTGCCGTTCTCTGTTTAAATGGTAACGGGACTGACCAGAGTATAAAAGCTGTAAGTTAAATCCCAGTTTCTTTACATGAATCTATCCTAAACCAGCAATGGCTAAATTCTATAATTTTGATTTAAGATGATTGCGGTGATAACGCAAGTTCGATCAGTTTCTGATCGATGTCATTAAGATTATCGATTGGGATCTTAAACCAGAGACGAGAGATCTTTTCATTTTGCATTAGATCAAAGCCTTCACAATCAATGCTTATAATTTTCCAGTCTCCAGTCTGATGTTTAATTTTATTAATGGCATCTAATAAGGCTGCATTACTATTAATGTGTGCAATAATATCGTTTTCAATTGGCTCAAGGTTCTGACAAGATATAGTATCGCTCAATATAAGATTTGCGGTTATAAGTTTATAGGCTTTCCCGAAACCGCCATTTAAAGAAGCTTGGGTTGGCTGAACGCGCCAAAAGGCAAAGTCGGTAAAGTCTATATATAAAGATGCATATGGATGACGCGCTAAAAAGCGACGACGAAGTCGTTCGATATCAATTTTATTATTTACTTTATACGCACTTCCTATGACGGATATTCTTGGATGTGCAGCAGGATCACCCTTTTCAGGTAAGCCGAATAAGAGAGCGCAACGTTTATCTTTCGTAAGAGCGTCAAAATGGTTAGATAGTGACGATATTAGAAAAAATGGTGCGCCATTTATGTCTGTTGCAACGTTTACCTGACTGACCATTGGAGCGCCTGTTTCAGGTATAAGATAGGACAGCGCGCTAAACCTAGAAGTGCGAATTAATGTTTGTGCCTGTCGAATTGCATTCTCATCGATCTCAAGTGAGATGCTATTTTTTTTTTGCTCACGCATTGTAATACTGTGTTCTCTATACTTTAAACATGCAGATAATAATAGTAAGTAAATTTTACATAGTTATAGTGTAAGATTAATATTTCCTTAGTAAAGAGGATTTTTGTGTAATACTCTTCCGACAGTTTTTACCCACAAGAAAACCATATTTCTAGCGTTTGAATTGCTTACAAAGTCTACAAGCGGCTTAAGTTTGTGTTACGCTGAGGCTATGTAATTGTGGCGTTGGCCGGAAGTGTCTGGAGAAATATTATGCCGTTAGCACATAAGCGTTCTTGCACAGCAGGCCTCTTCTTAATTGTTTTTATTTGTTTTACGATACGTTCAGCGTATTGTCGTCCACCGCAAATTGATAACAATAATTATTTATTTGAATTGAGATCACATCTAGGAAGTTACATGGCAGGTCGTATTGCACTTGGTGCAAATGATGTGTCTCAATCCGTTGCTTTTTATCGTCAGGCGCTCAAGAAATCACCCAGCCATCCGCTTATTTTGTCTCGAGTGTTTTTAGGTGAAGCAATGCATGGAAATTTAACTGAGGCTGACAGAATTGCCCAGCGTCTCGTGAAGATTAGTTCTGATAATCATCTGGCACAACTTTGGCTTGGTGCCTCGGAGTTTCGTGCTGGACGCTATTTTGACGCAGATCAATACTTCGAACTGGCAGGTCAAGACCCAATAAGCAGACTTACATCTAAGTTATCTCGTGCGTGGGCTGCGCTAGCTCAGAACAAAAAAAAACAAGCACTTAAGTATCTAGTTCCTACAGTACACGAATCATGGTCATCGTACTATTTGCAATATCACAGGGCACTCATTTCAGATTTATCTAGGCGCCCAAAAGTCTCGCGAAAACTGTACAGTGAGATTTTCAATATGGATTCGCGCACTCCGCGAGTAGCCGCTGCTTATCTGCGGCATGCTATTCATCGGGGTAAATATGCGCTGGCAGGTCAAATTGCGCGAAGGCACATCAAAGACAGTGCTAATGGTGGCCATGCATCTGTGCTAGCGTTATTCGAAGATGTGAAAGCTGGAAACAGCGTACCCCTTATGATTGGCTCTCCTCAGGATGGTTTGGCAGAAGCTTTTTATGGAATTGGTGAGGCATTAATTGGTGAAGGTGGCTTGGAACTTGGGACGATATATTTACAATTGGCTCTCTCAGTAAAACCAGATTTCCCGTTCGCTTTATTAGCACTAGCTAATGCTCACGAAGTTTCGCGAAACTATCAACACGCTATAGAAGTATACGACAGCATTCGCAGTGGAACCTCGCTTGAGATGGAAATTGCAATTCGAAAAGCTGTCAATCTCGATGCTTTAAACGAAACTAACAGAGCAAAACAGATTTTAGATGCAGTTATTACATCTTATCCAGAGAGCACACGTCCACTTGAGGCAATTGGTAACATGTTGCGTACAAGTAAACGTTATCAAGAAGCCGTATACTATTATTCGCGCATCATCAAACTTATCCGCAAGCCAGAAAAGCGTCATTGGATATATTGGTATGCTAGAGGGACATCTTACGAAAGGATCGAGCAGTGGTCTAAGGCTGAAAGTGATTTGCTAAAAGCCATGAGGCTCGATCCGAATCAGGCTCTAGTTCTGAACTATCTTGGGTACTCGTGGGTCGATCAAAATGTTAATCTTAATCGTGGTTTAAAACTAATTGAGAGAGCAGTTGAACTCAAGCCGAATGACGGCTATATCATTGATAGTTTAGGGTGGGCACATTTTCGTCTCGGTAATTATAAAGAAGCCGTATTGCATCTTGAGCGCGCGGTGGAGCTTAAACCCGAAGATCCAATTCTTAATGATCATTTAGGTGATGCATTATGGCAAGTTAGCAGACTACGTGAGGCTAGGTATCAATGGGAATTAGCGTTATCATTGAGACCAGAAAAATTAGAAGCAGTTAAAATTCGAAAAAAATTAGCTTCGAGTTTGTTGCCTCAGGCCATTCTTAAGACTTCAGTTCGAGACGGAAGTGTTGAGTTATATTCAACGCAAGTGAGAAAACCCACGATAGATGAAAAAAAATACGATTCACAAAGATCTAAATGAATTACATGATTATTTAACATACTTGTTAGGCTTAAAAAGTGTTTTTGAGCTATAAATTTTAGAGTTTTTTCTGCTAGTAAGTAGCGTTCTAGGTGCTCTTCTCAAGAAGTCTAAAATAGATCCTGCTACTTAAAACATTACTAAGTTTTTTTGTATTAGGCTTAATTTTTAAAGTTGTATTTGGAGTTCAAACAGCAATTTAATTGATCGTAGTAGCAACATATTGCAAGCTAACAGCAGTCGTGTAATGACAGTTAAGTACGTAGAAAAAGCATATGCAAAAATAAATCTTTCACTGGATATTTTAGGGCGGCGAGCAGATAATCTCCACGAGTTGTGTAGTTTAGTCGCATTTGCATCTAATGTTTATGATCTAATAACCGTGACACCATCTAAAAATTTTAGCTTTAAAATATCAGGACCTTTTAGTGGCGAGATTTATGGTAAAAACATTATTGTTAGTGTTATCGAGCGTATTACTGAGGTGTTTCCAGGTATAGGACTGGGTAGTATTGAACTTGATAAAAGACTACCGGTTGCTGCAGGCCTAGGTGGTGGTTCAGCCGATGTCGCAGCGGTTCTTAGAGCTATAGCTAGAATAAATGGTATATCTGACATAGAAACTGTATTTTATAATATTTGTCTTGATATCGGTGCAGATGTTTTGGTGTGTCTTCAAAGTGGCTCAGCTAGAAGTGCATTAATGTGGGGTACAGGTGAACTAGTCTGGCGTCCCCCCTGTATTGCTCGCGATCTTATACCTGAAGGTATTGGTTTGTTGTTAGTAAATCCAGGTGTGTCTCTTTCTACGGAAGATGTGTTTCGCGTTGTGAGATGTCCAGTTTCGGAAATAACGACGAAACCATGTAAGGCTTTTTATTCATTCAGAACTTTCGATGAGTTAGTAGTATATATGAAGAACACAAAAAACGATTTGGAGAAACCTGCATTTTCTATAGAACCAGTTATCAAAAAAGTGCTTTTCGAGCTACGTGCATTACCAGGCTGTTATATCGCAAGAATGTCCGGTTCAGGAGCAACTTGTTTTGGCTTATTTAGAAATTTATCACAGGCCCAGCTAGCAAAAAAACAACTACTTATTAGAAAACCACAATGGTGGATTGAAACAACGCTTCTTGGCTTACATAATGAAAATTATCCGCTCTAAAGAACGGCTGTGAATACAAGATAAGGATCTATAGGAAAATTCTATGCCTGCAAATTTACTTGGATGAACTAAATGACTCTAATCGATATGAACTGTTGAAAACAACTTGTTTATTAAATAGCAATCAATTCTTGAGCATATGGATATACTCTAATTTTTTGGTTAGAAGTTGTGCTTGGTAGCACTTTCTTCAACAAGAAGAAGCATATTACTTTTTCATGTTAACTGTAAACTACTAGATCTAGGTGATAATTAAGAACCATGACATAATTGCAACAATAATTAGTCATGCATTTAATGTGTTTGAGATACTTTATGACTACTGTTGTATAATATGAAATATATCACAGGTGAAACCTTTTTTAGCAATTTCTTTTAAGTGTAGCTCAAAAACTCTTTAATATACTTTTAACTGTAATAGTCATTTTTGTTTAACACAGTTTTAAAGGTAAGGCTTATTTTTCAGGAAAAGTAAGTAGTTTAAAAAAAACAATTATTACCTTATTTTACGAATTTAACTTTAAATTATCCAATTCAACTGATATCCTTTCAGCTTTAGTAGCACGCATTAAACTAGCAAAGCGTGAAAAAAGATGATGGCCATCTTGAGGTCCGGGGCTGGCTTCAGGGTGATATTGAACTGAAAAAACAGGTTTGTCTTTCAATCGAATACCACAATTAGTGCCGTCGAATAGAGATATATGAGTTTCCTCAGCAGTATTTGGTAGCGTGTTCCTGTCTACAGTAAACCCATGATTCATTGATGTTATCTCAACTTTTCCGGTTGTTTTATCTTGCACAGGATGATTTGCACCGTGGTGGCCCTGATGCATTTTCGAGGTCTTTGCACCCATTGCTAGGCATAATATTTGGTGGCCAAGGCAGATACCAAATATTGGTCTACCTGACTCAATTAGTTTTATAATTTCAGGAACAGCGTAAATACCAGTTGCTTCAGGATCACCGGGGCCATTAGATAAGAAAATACCATCTGGATTATGAGCTAATATGACATCTGCTGGTGTCATAGCCTGAACAACTGTAACTCGGCAACCAGTAGTTGCTAAACACCGCAAAATATTTTTTTTTATACCGTAATCGATTGCAACTACGTGAAACTCTGGATTTTTAACTATCCTATAACCACTGTTCCAATTCCATTGTTTTTCTGTCCAGACATACTTTTTTTTAGAGGTAACTTCTGAAACTAAGTCAAGATTAGTTAATCCTTTAAACAAAGCTGCCCTTTTTTTTAAACTCTTAAAATTGAAATCTCCTTTACGTTTGTGGGTGATGATTGCGTTAAGCATACCTTTTTTGCGTATAAGCGTTGTCAACGCACGTGTGTCTACACCTGACATGGCAATGATATTGCGTTGTTTTAACCAGACATCAAAATTCTCTAGAGCACGGTAATTTGATGAGCGGGTAATTTCTCCACGTACAATACAGCCACGTGCTCCGAGCTGCGGGGTGTCGACCAAACTTTCAATATCATCTGGGTTAGCACCAACATTACCAATATGTGGGAAAGTGAATGTTATTATCTGTTGAGCATAGCTTGGATCAGTAAGAATTTCCTGATATCCAGTCATTGCCGTATTAAAGCAAACTTCACCGGTAGCTTCACCATATGCTCCCAGTCCGATTCCATGAATCACATTGCCATCGGCTAGCACAAGCGCTGCGCTGTTTTTCATTGTATCCCATGGGGCCGGGATATTATAGGAGGAATTCATTTTAACCACAGTGTAAGCTCCGAACATACTAAGGCATATGGCAAATATGCTTTGATGTCACAATATTGATAATAGGCGTGTATTCGTGCATACTATATGTAATGACATGCCGTTAAGTAATCATCTACAAAGCATAAATACATCTTAATTTTATGCTAGTTAATTAAATTTAAAATTATAAAGCCCAGCCAACTAAACGCCGGGGATCATATCATGAGAGAGCAGATTGTCGTTGCAACTAAAGCTGCATTAAAAGAGGGCGATAAACGTCGTCTTTTAACTCTGCGCTTAATTTCTGCAGCTATCAGAGATCGAGATATTGCGTCGAGGTTTAACAATAAAGGGGAAAGTACTGGTAAAGAGCTAGCAGAGCCTGCTGAAATTTTACAACTTTTGCAGAAAATGGTGAGGCAGCGTCATGAGGCAATCACAACATATCGTGAGGCCGGACATAATGCTCTTGCGGAGCAAGAAGCTTTTGAAATTTCGATTATTCAAGAGTTTTTACCTGTTGAGATGTCCGAAGATGAGATTCGAAGAGCGGTAGCTGATGCAATAAAGTCTGAGAGTGGAACAAGCTTAAAAGATATGGGACGTATCTTGACTTCTTTAAAAAAAAAGTACTCTGGGAAAATGGATTTCCTTAAAGCAGGCGCTTTTATAAGACAAATTTTATCTGAATAAAATTTATTATTTTGCGTGTATTTTTGATGTTATTAATGGATCGACTGAGTACCAAAACTTGTGATTTCTTAAAATCAAGATGCGCAGTTTTTCTTATTTAGTTGTGATTTTTTAAGCTTACTCTAATCTATCAAGCTAGGATGTGGTCCAGACTACTAGAGAGGCTAACGTAAGATTAATCAGACAATTTAGATATTATGGTTTTTTCATAACAAGAATTGTAAAAGTTAGTTATGCTTTTCGATCTAGAAATTTTATTGACTTTCTTTTTAGTTTTGGGATCTTTATAAATTTGCGCTTTTTTTAGTTTAGCAATCCTGTTTTATTTAATAAGTTGCCAAAACTTTAGTCAAATAATTAAAGAACTTTTTTGTTGGCATCGGATTTTGCAAAGTTATACTACATGCTCTTGTTCCTGTGTAGGGTTTCAAATAAAAACTAATATCCAATTCTTACAAATTATGAAAAAATTAATAAGAATGCTGCTCTAATTGGAGCAAATTTGTAAGCTCCTAGATTTGTGATTTTGAATGTGTTTACGTTTGCGTTAGATGCAAATTTTCATGGGCAGTTGCTCATACCGCCCACTGTTATTATTGATGTTAGATTTATAAAAATTTAGTTTTTCTTTGGTTCAGGTACCTTTTGGGCTTCAATTCGAGCTCTCATGCGTTGACGAATTTGTCCCATTAGTTGTTTTCGTGCTTCAGTGTATTTTGCATTATCAATAGGCTTTCCGTTATAGGCTTTTTTAAATCCTACTAGGGGGATAGGGAAAGCAACTGGCCGGCCGGTAGAGTTAAGCGCTAAAACCATTAAGCCACCTCCGGTCTTCATGGAATTGATCAAAGCTTTGGGCGCATCAATCTCGGCGGTGCAGCCAGCTGCATGACAAAAACTGTATTTAAGTGACAGCGGTTTAAGTTCATTATCTTTAACCTGTTCTTTTTTTTGCGCTCGTGCCCATTGTTTTTTTGTATAAACAGCAGCCTTTACGCCTGGCTGTAAAGCCATGCCAAGGGGGACCATAACCATTAAGGTTTGTCTTTTGTCTCCTTCAACCTTTCGGATCGCTGCTGAGATAATTACCAGACCAGTATTACCATCTAAGCGCTCATGGTGAGTAAGACAAATATTCTTTGTTATTGTTTCAGTACCACTTGCACCTTTCTTAGCTCGATGTAGGGGTGTCTTATCGCATAATTTAACCCATGCGCTCTGCGGATCTTTTCGCGCGTGTGATGTGTTGCCAAATGCCATTATCGCAACCACTCCGATGGCGACGGTTGCCTTAAAGCTACCTATCCTGTTTAATTTAAACATTCTTTGTTCCTTGCTCCGATTTTGGAATTGGCACACTTACAATATGTTTGGGTGTGTGTTCTAACTTTTACGATAAACTAAGCACTACAATAGTTAATCTGTTATTATGTATGTTTCGTGTCGTAATGCATTGATTTTGAGAATCCTGCAGATATAATCTGACAAGTAACTTAGGTGCATTGAAGTTATATGACCGAAACCTAATTTCGTGCGTCAGTTTGCACGCCTACAATCAAAAATCAATCATATAACTATTCATAAAATTAGATCTTATACTTTTGTAAGTCACCATGAATTAGAGTTGTCACGGATTATTCTTTATTGGTATGCCCCTTTTAAAGGGGGACAGATAATATCTGTCTTGGCAAAGACTTTAACTAAAACCAAGATCTGAATATTGAAAAATATAGAATGTAAAGCATTTGGTTTAGGTTCGTTGCTATTATAATTGTCGTGCTTACAACGTATTTTTCATGCTTTTGTTTCTATTAAACACTTGGTAATTAGAGATAATTGGCTGCTAACCGCGTTGGTGATTGTTGTGAATAGCGACTTTAGAATAAAATAAACTTATACCCCACACCCGATATCATTCATATCAATGTCTTTTAGGGTGCTCAGCTCATAGATCGCTTACACTAAATGAATTTCTAGCTAAATATTCTGAAATAAACAGGGTATATAAATTTAATTGCGTACAGGGTAGGGTCCTCTCATGCAGTCCTCGTTAACTTCTTAGACGTAGTTTTAGAAGACAGTAGTAACTGGTTGTTACGCAATAGCTATTATGATTAAGTTGAGAGTGCGGACATGGTTTCAAAGTTTGAAATTTAGATTGTACTTTATCGAAATAGGACCCAAGAGTACTACTGATTTTTAACTCAATGAGAATTTCATTTGAGAATGCTCTTATGCTAATACTGTTGAGCGAATGATTTTATGTATTGTTATTAAAAGTTGTCTCATAAAATATATCTTATAAATCGGGGACTTTCGACGAAAAAAACGTAGACTACTCTGCTTTATAATAGCTAACAACTTTCAAGCCATTTTCACTCCTACTTGATTTCTTATTTAAGTCTACTGTTACATTTCGTACCAACTTACTTTAGATTTATCTAAAATAAACTTATATCGTAATAAAATAACATATGGTACTAAAATATTTGTTTGCAATTCAGGATGCATCTAAACGCTTGTATTTGGTACTCTAAGAGCTTGAAATAACGCCTTATTGAAGATTTTACAGGCGATCTTGTATCAATGATATTGCGTGGTCAGCATTAGAAACATATGAAATAGTATGCTTGCAATTTAAGAAAAGATATTGTCATAGAGTCAGTTGACTGTGTATTTGAATTGCTACTTTGAGCTTAGGTGCTTACGGCGAGTGATGTGGTAACAGAAGGTTGTACATGCGGGGTAACATGGCGGCTCATACTTGTGAGAAGAATTCGGGAAAAAAACTTCCTAGGCGTTTTTATTCTTCCGTTACAGCCGAAAAACGAAATACAGGGTGGTGCATTTTACTAGATGGCCGACCCTTACTGACACCGCAAAAGCAGCTGATTAGTCTTCCTTCAAAATTACTTGCGTTCGAAATTGTGAAAGAGTGGGACGCTCAGCGTGACGTTATTGATCCGGCTGCAATGCCAATTACATGCCTTGTGAATACAGGGATTGATATGTTGATTGTAAAAGCAACTGAAGTGCGAGATGAGATAGTAAGGTTCGCGGATTGCGACTTGCTATGTTACCGTGTCGAACATCCTCAAGGTCTAGTTGAACGTCAAAACACAGCCTGGAACGGAGCTTTAGCTTGGCTATCACGCTCGTACTCTGTGCATTTGCAAATAGTGAATGGTGTAATGCCATTTAGCCAGCCAGTTTCAGAATTAAATAAGTTTCGTGCTCTTCTTGATGACGTTTGCGGCCTTGAATTAACGGCTCTTCATGTTGTAGTTACGCTTACTGGATCCGCAGTACTGGGATTTGGTGTTTTGGATGGTGAAATAACCCCAAAGGATGCCTGGACAGCATCTCAGGTAGATGAGGACTGGCAGATTATGCAATGGGGGATTAATAGTGAACTGGAATTAAAACGCCAGTTGCGTTGGGCTGAATTTAAAGCAGCCACTGAGGTTATGAAGTACATTAGAGGGTGTGAGTGAAAGTGGTGCGTTCTTTAGCAGCAAATATAGGTATATCTATGCGTAGCAATGCTAAGCTTGATTTTTGCGTAATGCTCCTGCTTAAAGTTTCTTAAAGAAATGTGTTTTAATCAGTTTGAGTTAAATGTAGCTTCAGATTTGAGTTAGGCTTTACAAGATCTCTAGCGTTTCAATCTTATTTACTCTTATTTCAGAGTTTTTTTTGGAGTAGACGGCTGGTTCATATACGCTTTGATCTCTAGAGTAAGGAATTACGTATAATCTTAAGTTTCGATGTAATGAAAATATATTATGCAAATCACTATTTACTCTCGGTGAAGGTATATTAGCGTACCAGTACAATTCAATGTAATTTCATGCTAAAGGTACAAAGAGAGAATGACTATTACAGTTAAAGTCTAGCAGCGGTATTAACTTAAGTCGATCATAATCAATATGGCTTTTTTCAAAGGTGGCGACTTCTACATTGTATTTTTTTATTGACAATGGTGATTGTACTTCATGACCGAGAGATCTTATATCCGTAATTTTTCCATTATCGCTCATATTGATCATGGTAAATCAACCCTCGCCGATCGTCTCATACAGTTTTGCGGTAACGTAAAAGATCGTGAGATGAGGCAACAGCTGCTTGATAGCATGGAGTTAGATATCGAACGTGGTATCACTATTAAAGCGCAAACGGTGCGACTTAATTACAAGCATCGTGATGGTAGGACCTATCAAATTAACCTTATGGATACCCCTGGTCACGTTGACTTTGCTTACGAGGTTTCCCGCTCACTAGCTGCATGTGAGGGCTCATTACTTGTGGTTGATGCAAGTCAGGGTGTGGAAGCCCAGACTCTAGCGAATGTATATCAGGCTCTTGATTATAATCATGAGATCATTCCGGTTTTGAATAAGATTGACCTCCCTGCTGCCGATGAAGCACGTGTTAAAACGCAGATTGAGGATGTTATTGGCATCGATGCATCAGCGTCTATTCCAGTGTCAGCAAAAACTGGTGTTAACATCCAGTACGTTTTAGAAGCAATTGTTGAACGTTTGCCTGCACCACATGGAAACAAAGAAAAACCACTTAAAGCTGTACTCATTGATAGCTGGTACGATTCCTATCTTGGAGTTGTGGTTCTCGTTCGTGTCTTTGATGGCGTGCTTAAAAAGGGCCAGAAGATTAAATTGATGCAAACAGGTTCTGCTCATTCAGTAGAAAGTGTCGGGATTTTTCGTCCTAAGAAAGAAATTGTGAAAGAACTAGGTCCTGGCGAGGTTGGTTTTTTTACCGCAGCAATAAAGGAAGTAGCTGATACGCGGGTCGGGGATACTGTGACAGATGACAAAAATCCGACTGAGACTCCTTTAGAGGGTTTTAAGCCGGTTCAGCCCGTTGTATTTTGTGGCCTTTTTCCAGTTGATGCAAATGATTTCGAAGATTTACGTTCGGCGATGGCAAAATTGCGCCTTAATGATGCGAGTTTCTCTTTTGAGATGGAGACATCAGTTGCCTTGGGTTTTGGATTTCGTTGTGGCTTTCTCGGGCTATTGCATCTTGAAATAATAACTGAGCGTTTAGATCGCGAGTTTAATCTTGACCTAATTGCCACAGCTCCGAGTGTAGTATATCACATTTACGTTAATAATGGCCAAATGCGTGAGATGCATAATCCTGCAGATATGCCTGATCCTACTCTAATTGGTCATATTGAAGAACCTTGGATCGAAGCTGCAATCTTTGTTCCGGATGAATATCTGGGTGGTGTTCTTAAACTTTGTCAGGACAGGCGCGGACGCCAAAAAGAGCTCACATATACGGGAACCAGAGCGATGATAGTTTACGAGTTACCGCTCAACGAAGTAGTCTTTGATTTTTATGATCGTCTCAAGTCAATTTCACGTGGGTATGCTTCATTTGATTATCAACTCATTGGCTATGAGCAAAATGACTTAGTTAAAATGTCTGTTTTGGTTAATGCTGAACCGGTGGATGCTTTGTCGATGATTGTACATCGTAGCCGATCTGAGCTTAGAGGTCGCATGCTTTGCGAAAAACTTAAAGAACTTATCCCACAACATTTGTTTAAAATTCCGATCCAAGCTGCAATTGGTGGACGTATTATAGCGAGAGAGACAATATCTGCGCTGCGCAAGGATGTTCTAGCCAAATGTTACGGTGGTGATGTTTCTCGTAAACGTAAGCTACTAGAAAAGCAAAAAGCTGGGAAGAAAAAAATGCGCCAATTCGGTAAGGTTGAAATTCCTCATGAGGCATTCATACAGGCATTGAAAATGCAGGATTAAGATACGCAGGAGAGGTACGCACTGAATTCCACCTGCTAATAATATTAGTACATTATCACGCAACATGAGAGATTCTATCGGACTACTTGATATAAACATAATTCTTAAAATTATCATGTTACGTGCTATACAGATTATAATTAATAAGTGTCGTGATAATTTGAAGATGTGGTTGTTATATCGTAGCAAGCAATCTAATTTCTAGGCTCTTCTGTTCATGATTTGTGTCTAACTTTTATTAGACCTGAATATCTTAAAGACAGAAACCGTATTTGCTCTGTCAATAGCATTAATGCTTTGGTGGCTAAAGTTGAAAACTATTATGTATTTATAACAAGATCTACAAATATTTGACTTTTGCTATTAATTGCGATTATTCAAGATAAATTAAGAAAATAATGCTCTTGAATCTGTGATATTAGTAAATGTATGACTAATACTAGTGTTATAGGCAACCTCACTGAGAAAATCTTACATTTGGTGATAAAATACTACAGCGTGCTATTGTAGTCATTCGATCAAAATTAAAATAAGATTTAAGTTAGTTTTTTCTTACTAAGTTCTAGTAGTCTTAATTCAGCAGATTTACAATGAGCTTCTAGACCTTCTGCTCTTGCAAGAGTAATAGCGTGTGGTGCAAGTGAGGATATTGCATCTGGTGTAAGCTTTAGAAGAGATGTACGCTTCATAAAATCAGTGACACCGAGTCCTGATGAAAATCTAGCGCTTCGTAAAGTCGGAAGGACGTGATTAGATCCTGCTACGTAATCTCCAATCACTTCAGGTGTGTAACGTCCAAGAAAAATAGCCCCAGCATTAGTGATCTGAGCAGCTATTTCATTGCTATTAGAGGTTAATATTTCGAGATGCTCTGCAGCTATTTGATTTGCTAGCCTCGGTGCCTGATCTAATGATGTTAGCGTAATAATCGCACCAAATCTAAGCCAGCTTTCAGCAGCAATTTCGTAGCGAGGAAGATCTTTGAGCTGCTGATTAACTGCAATCTCCACTTTGTCTGCAAAAGAGATAGAGTCAGTAATAAGAACTGATTGCGCAGTTGTGTCGTGCTCAGCCTGGGCTAAAAGATCAGCAGCAATCCAAGATGGATCATTATCAGAATCAGCAATTACAAGTATCTCGGATGGACCGGCAATGGAATCAATACCACAAATCCCAAAAACTTGCCGTTTTGCCTCTGCCACATATGAATTGCCTGGTCCAAATATCTTTACAACAGGCTTTATAGTTTCAGTTCCATAGGCTAATGCAGCAACAGCGTGTGCGCCACCAACACGATAAATTTCATTGATACCAACAATTTGAGCAGCTGCTAATACTAAAGGATTAAGTTGCCCTTTAGGTGTCGGCACAACCATTACAAGTCGTTTCACACCGGCAACTTTCGCCGGTATTGCGTTCATTAAGACAGAACTAGGATAGCTAGCTGATCCTCCCGGGACATATAGCCCGGCTGATTGGATGGCAGTCCAACGACATTCAAAACTTACATTTAGTTCGTCGTTGTAACGGTTATTGTCTGGTTTTTGACGTTCATGATATGTTTGGATGCGTTTAGATGCGAATTGCAGTGCCTCAATTGTCTCCGGTGTACATATTGTTACTGCGTCATGTATGTCTTCTTCTGAGACTGCAAGCTTCTCTGACTCTAACCTGTATTGGTCAAATTTCTGGGAATAATCGAAGAGAGCCTGATCTCCGCGTTCAGAGACGTCTGTAATGATGGCATGTACATCGCGGCTAACGCCCGTAGACTCTTCACGTTTAATGCTCAGGAAGTCTGCAAAATAAGTTTCAAAATTAGCTTGAGATCCGTAAAGACGGCGTACCATTTTTAAGCCTCGTATAAAGCTCTTGTTACCTACTAAGGAAGAGACTGAGCCTCCTAAGGCTTTTGCAATAATAATGTTAAACTTATGTGTTAAATGTATGTTCTGGCTTTGAAGAAGCAGCCCAAACACTACCGAGGTCACGTAGTTCCATTTCGACATATTCGACTTTGAGCCGGATAGCACTATTACCTGCCAAGATTAATGTGACAAGGCCCGCTGGATCATCTTTGTGTAATTGCTCATACTGTATTGTTAGTAGCGAAAGAACTTGATCCTTTTTTTGAAGGTCTAAGTTTTGCGTTTGAGCCCATAATACGCCTTCAATTCGAAACGCAGCTCGGTGGCGTGTCATTGTAACATTATCATTCAACTGATTATCTATAAAATCAGCCCAATTGAAACGATTAATTATTATTGCAAATCTTTTTTCATGCGTAAGGAACGCGACATCTTTCGTTTTAAAAACAGCATCTTGCAAATGCGCTGAAATAACTTTGAGATCTTCATGATCTAAAGCCACTAACTTCAAGTCGGACATTAATGAACCTTCCTGATTTAAGCCTCAAACTTAAGTTGTTCAAGAGAGACTATATTTCCTACTATACACTGTATTAACAACATAATAACAGGTAAGTATAATGTGTCACTCTAACGTTAGTTCTTAGATATCTTATTAAACTAGTTTAAACTAAACGCTCTATTTGAGCGCCACAGACTGAGAGTTTACTTTCAAGTCGTTCAAAGCCACGATCGAGATGATAAACACGGTTTATAGTTGTCTCTCCGTCTGCAATTAAACCCGCAATAATTAAAGAAACTGAAGCGCGTAGGTCAGTAGCCATTACTGGAGCACCTTTTAGAGTTTTTACTCCTTTGATTATTGCTGTATCGCCGTTCAATGTAATGTCGGCTCCAAGTCTTACTAATTCCTGCACGTGCATAAAACGGTTTTCAAAAATCGTTTCCCTAATAACACTAGTTCCGATTGCAGTTGTCATTAAGGCCATAAATTGAGCCTGTAAATCAGTCGGAAAGCCAGGAAAAGGTTGAGTTTCTAAGTTGACAGGCTGAGCAACTGAACCACTTTGGGTGATTTTTATTCCATTTGGAGTATCAACAACATTGAAACCAGCTTTAAAAAGCATTTTGAGTGCACTTGATAATAAGCTCCTTCGAGTGTTAATCAGCTCAACATTACCGCCAGTAGCAGCTGCAGCCAATGCAAATGTTCCGGTTTCAATGCGATCAGGTAATACCGAATGTGATGTGCCCTCAAGGTTATCACGTCCTTGAATGTGCAAAGTTGATGTGCCGATACCTTCGATTTGGGCACCCATTTTCTTTAGGCAGTTAGCGACATCACCAATTTCAGGTTCACGTGCTGCGTTTTCAATCACTGTTTCACCCTTAGCAAGGCTTGCTGCCATAAGAATATTATGTGTGGCGCCAACAGATATTTTGGGAAAGGTAACGCGCCCACCAGTCAAGCCCCCAGGAGCTCGTGCAATAACATAACCACCATCAGT
>JABSQE010000049.1 GCA_013214245.1 Hyphomicrobiaceae bacterium | reverse complement strand
TTATCATAAACAACCCTACAAAAGATTTGGTGATCGCACACTTTCAATTTCACCTACGAAAACAAACAGCAATTCCAATCACCATCCCCAAACAAATCAGTTTATAAAAATTATTCCACGGCGTATGCGTATCGGCCATACGAGCACTGTTGAGGTTCAAACTGCGAAAAAAAACATATACAATCTTGTAAAAGACACTGTAGACGGTAGCGCCTCTCAATCGCAAGACTCCATAACACTGATGATAGCATCTTTACTAGCACCGGATAATTCATTCTATATTGAAAACAGCTCATCTGAAACAATATGGGTTGAAAACACGCTAGCTGTTTTCACAGATAAATCTGCGAATTGGCGCTGGAGGGTAACACCAAAAAAATCTGGACGAGGCAGATTGCTACTCACTGTATCTACAAAAACGATTGGGAAAGATGGGCTTAGATCAGAGACAGCGTTATATGATAAGCTATTTGATATTCGAATATCGGCAAATTACACTAAGATCGTTTTACGCTATCTTGGATGGTTTATAGCTGCTTCATTAGGCAGTTTAACCGCATTATTTGGCGATGATATTTTTAGAATTACTGACATAATTGTTCGAAGCGATTTCGGAAATGTTTTATGATCGCGAGACAACCAAAACTATAGACATCAATTTTCTGTCTCCTCAGCTGGCATTATTGAGAGCACGTATGTTTAAACTGAAAATGTTACTTTTAGTATAGTCACGCATAGTTAAGCACCAATCTAGCTAACGTAATCAATAAATTATATTTCTCAGCTACTATATAATAACCAGTGATCAGGCAAACCAATTGTAGTCGCTGAGACACTGAACTAAGAACCTTACTTTTTCTGCTTTTAACTAATAATTATTGGAAATTTAACTGTTGATAACGTATAGCTTAAAAGAAATATTTTAAGCTATACAATTCATTACAAAGATAAATTTAATGATATAGTATAATCGAGCATTTTTGTCACAATTGTAACGACTTAATTATACGGGGTTTTTAAACGCATTAATATATTTACATTCATCACTTTCTTCCGCTTAATAAAATAGTCATACTTTTCTAGCAATTTTAGCTCCAGTTAGTAGATAGAAATATTAAAAGGTGAGGTTTCAGGCGATCATGGCGTCCATTGTCATCATGAATGCAAAAGGCGGGGTTGGAAAATCTACGTTGACCATGGCATTGGCCGAAACACTGGCGTACTATCAAAAAAAATCAATATTGCTAGTAGATGCAGATGGTCAGATGAGTCTTAGCTTAATGATGGCACCGGGTAATCAGTTAAGTGAGCAACGCGGAAATGACTTAACTCTTGTAGGCTACATGGCACGTAGTGTTCTTGACAATGAGCATTCTGACTGGCCTCAATATGTTATGAGTCATGTGTCAGACGTTGAAGATGCTAAAGGCATTTATCTTTTACCTGGTGAGTTGGATCTACCTTTATTAGAACGAGAAATGGCTGCACAAGGTAAAATTTCGAAAACACGGGCGGCTGCACGCACTATTCTTCAAGAAGCAGAGCAGTATGTAGACCACATACTTGTAGATTGCGCACCAGGTATATCTGTAATGACAGAAACCTGGTTGCGTGAGTGTGATTACCATATAGTACCGGTTAAGCCTGACTTTTTAGCAGTCAGTGGCTTGGAGTACTTACGAAGATTCCGATCACGCAACCCAGAGATGGGGCTTGCAGAACACCTGGGCGTCATTATCAACATGGTAAACCTACACTCAACAGACGATGCTATTATTCAAGAGCACATGCGTTCCGACAAAGATCTTAAATGTTTTAAGAATACAATACCGATAGCCCCACATTTACAGAAAGCTGCCTTATTTTCGAGCGAAGAACGAATGTATATCACCAAATATGCAGGTGATGTTGGTACTGCTCTCAGAGCTGTTACAAACGAGCTTCAATCCTTGCTGAATCGCAACAGGAAACCAGATCGCGTCCAATCTACATTACCACCAACTAATCAGCTAGTTACTTAGAAACGAGACACAAGCACCTAAAGAATTAATGCTTAGTAAAATTAAGATATCAAGCATTTTAAGAGCTCCTCAAAAAAAATTTCTACCATGGCTTATGAACTAATAAAAAATGTATATTTTAAGTTTTTTTCCATTCAACTTTCACTCTGTTTAATAAAAGCATTGGCATTTACAGTAGTGGTAATTAATAAATTTTCACTACTAGCATTTATGATTTAGATTGCAAATAGGGTGTTTTCGGTTGGTACGAATCATACTAAAATGTATACTTTACATCAACTCTAGAAGTAATGATATTTTTTTGCCTCTGAACTCGCACTTAATTAATTTTATAGAGTATTTAAAGTAGCTACGCGTGTTAATCTTTATTAGGCAGATAAAATTTTTGATCTCCGGGAAAGACGAGAAGAGCTAGAAACTTCCAACAGCCTTTACAGAGCGCTTGTGAAGATCCAAAATCCAGTTTTACACAGGAAATAAATATGTTGTATGATGCGAGAGTCGACAAAGAAAGTACACTGTCCAAAAGACTTAAGGTCACATCTTTGTTGAAGCGTGCAATTTTAGGAACTTTACTTCTTGTTTTTGGCATCTTTGGATCAGCATGGCTTTTTGATGCTTCGATTGAAAAACCTTCTGCACGATTTGCGGTTCCTCAACTTTCTCCTGATAACATGAACAGATACTAATAACTGTAATAGCCCTGGTTGTTTTTATACGGTAAGGCTTTGTGTTCATTAGCACGTGCAATAATTGAACTTTAATAGTTCTAGAACTTTTCTCTATAAGCTAAGCTAATTCGATTAAATCACGATACTTACTTTAGAATATTGAGTAAATTCTCTCTCTGTATTAGACGGCTACCACACTAGGTCTCAATTATTATTCGGCATCTAAACTTCATTTTAAATTTACAATGTAACTTAAACCTGTTCTATGATATAACATATTGTGTTCAACTAAATTGGTTTCAACATTTCAGGTTGCAGCCGAAAGTATGTATCTGAACCTTCCAGATTTTTAGAACAACTTTATATCTGTAGAAAGTTTAACATTCAAATCCTTACGACTTGAGCTTTATCTATTCCCTATAAATTAGACATAATGAGAGAAATTAAGTAGCTCTGAAGTATATGTATTAACCAATTTTTAGATCTTTATCTTTCACACGCTCTCGATAAAGTGTGTAGGCTGCAGCGCCAATAATTAGTACAGCTCCCCAAAGAGCTTTTTGCTCAGGCCACTCGTTGAATATTAAAAAACCAAGAACACTGGAGTAAACAAGCCGTGCGTAGTCGAATGAACCTACAAAACTAGCTTCAGAAACACTTAAGCTAAGAATGTTAAAATATTGGCCCAATGTGGAGAATATACCGATTGAGGCAAGTATTACTATTTCGATGACGGTAGGTGCTTTCCAGTAGTA
>JABSQE010000048.1 GCA_013214245.1 Hyphomicrobiaceae bacterium | reverse complement strand
GTGCATGGTGCTAACCGTCTTGGATCAAACTCATTAATCGATCTTGTTGTGTTTGGTCGTGCTGCAGGACAAAGATGTGGAGACACGTTAGAGGTCGGCTCGCCTCATCAAGATTTGCCTGCAGATGCCCATGAAATGGCTATATCCCGACTGGATAAGGCGCGTCATGCATCAGGTACTACTGCTGTATCAGAATTACGCTTGGATATGCAGCGAGTAATGCAGAATAACTGCGCAGTATTCCGGGATGGCGATGTTTTAAAAGAGGGTGTCGAAAAAATTGCAGACATCTGGAAAAGAGGTGAAGATATCACGGTAGCGGATCGTTCACTTATTTGGAATTCAGATCTTATAGAAGCTTTAGAGTACCAGAATCTTATTTCACAAGCCGTGGTAACAATGTATAGCGCTGAGAATCGAAAGGAAAGTCGCGGAGCACATGCGCGAGAGGATTTTAGTGAGCGCGATGACAAAAATTGGATGAAACATACGCTTGCTTGGTCAAATGATGTAAATAACAGCATAAACATTGACTACAGACCAGTTCATGAGTTCACTATGACTAATGAAATTGGATATATTGAGCCTAAGGCTCGCGTCTATTGATTTTACAGTTAGAAAGTATATAGACCGTATAATATTTAAACATATGGTAGGGGGATGTGCTTTAGCGACATCCCTTTGCATTGGAGAGTATAGTAATCAATGGCCTAAATTCTGTGTGTTCTAGAGCTAGTGTTTTTAGATTAAACATCGGCCAAGAAAAATTTCAAATATCTTTAACATCAGAGTGTATTGGATGTTGGAATTTCATTCTTCATCATGCAACCTGCATTCTTGTCACGTTGATGTCTAGGTCTATCATGGTGTTTTCACATATCATGTTGCCGGATTATTCTATGCTTTGAACTACCCAAAATAGTATAGTTAATTTACAAACGATTGTAGCTACAATATTTTTAATAAGGCTTAATCAAGCCTGTAATGCAAGACGAATAATTTGTGTCCTGAGCTTGGGAGAGTTAACGTGGTTAATTTACATAAAGCTTTTCAAAAATCTGTAGATTATAATACAAGAGTTGCTCCGGATCCTTTGACAGCAGTGCTTCCCGCACTTTCCGTACTTGCTACAGTAGCATCAATATCACTCATGAACTGGATCGCGGAGGAATGCGAATTAGATCGTGTAAGGCCAAAGCGCAAAACGTCTGCCGCTTTACAAAATTTGGAAAGATGTTGTCTAGCTCTTCAGGGTGTTTTCAGACGTTTCCACAAGGCACAATCTTTATTTAAAGAACACGATTCACCAATGAAGTTTGGTATGCACGGTACTCGTGTTAGCCAATCAGCCATAAAGATTTATCATAGCTCAATAGATGATATCGCTTCTATGATGGTTGTTGCTTCGCAAAACTCATACGAAATTATGGTTGCCATTGAAGATGGAATAATTAACCCGCCCGACGATTTGTTCTTTGGTTTTGGGGAAGTTCAAGAACAAATAAATAGCTTGTTTTTAAAGAGAGACACAATGCAATCAGCAGTCGAAGTCGGTCTTCAAATAGCAATAAAACTTACAGCATTAGTTAAGCAACTTAAAAATTATCATAAAGTTTAAGAATGTTTAAGTTAACACCCCTCGTGCTTTGAAAAGTGGGCATAACACCACAGTGAGAGCGGCAAGGCGCACGCTGGAAAAATGTACTCAATTATTTTACACTAGTATGACATTTATCTCCGGGGCATAGAAAATACAATGTTAAAGGCCTCAACAATTTAACTAGAAATGTTATCAGTGCTTAAAATAGAAATTTAGTCAGCTTAAAACACATATCAGTATATCGCACAGCAAGAGGATGTAAAATAATGGTACAACTCACACTTCCAAAGAATTCTAAAATCCAGACTGGTAAGACATGGAATGAAAAAGCCGAGAAAGGTCGTTGGAAAAAGTTTGTTATCTACCGTTGGAATCCAGACGATAGCGATAATCCTAGCCTTGATACTTATTGGATTGACCAGGATGATTGCGGGCCAATGGTACTAGATGCACTAATGAAGATTAAAGGTAACATTGACTCTACTCTTACTTTTCGTCGTTCTTGCCGTGAGGGTATATGTGGCTCCTGCGCAATGAATATTGGGGGTAAAAATAATCTTGCTTGTCTACAGGCTATTGATGATATTAAAGGTGATGTAACCATTTATCCACTTCCTCACATGAACGTCGTAAAAGATCTAGTTCCTGATATGACGAACTTTTACGCACAGCATAGGTCAATTGAACCGTGGCTAAAAACTTCAAGCCCAATGCCACCTACAGAGTGGCGTCAAAGCAAAACTGACCGTGAGAATCTGGACGGGCTTTATGAATGCATATTGTGCGCTTGCTGTTCAACATCATGCCCTAGTTATTGGTGGAATTCCGACCGTTATCTAGGACCTGCGGTGCTTTTACAAGCTTACAGGTGGATTAACGATTCGCGCGATGAAGCTACTGGTGAAAGATTAGATGATTTAGAAGATCCTTTCCGTCTTTATCGATGTCATACAATAATGAACTGCGCTAAAGCTTGTCCAAAAGGGCTTAACCCTGCAAAAGCAATTGCAGAGTTAAAAAAGCTGATGGTAGAACGTCGTGTTTAGCTAGATCTTTCTACAAGATAATACATTCAACCACAATTCTGATATTATTCAGATTTGTGCTGACGAAAGCCGGAGATCTTACTACTATTTTTCTCCGGTCTTTGGTTAGTAGACTTTAATGAGCTCATTAGCTTGTAGTTGAGTTTGGAATTAATAACTAAATTAGCGCTGATAAATCAAGTGCAATTCTTACGGGAATAAAGTTAGTGCCTTTTAACAGTATATGGACTTACAGTGTATTTTCTTTAATAGATAGAAGCTGTGTTTATAAAACTGATTTATGTTTCTCGCTTTGGTAATAATGGTACAAGCATCCTGACCATCTATAATCAGAATTTTAAAAGAGTTTTTCCAGTGTTTATTGAATGTATGTCGTACTGAAGATGAATTAAGGTTAGTTTTTTTAATTAACCTTTTTGTTAAAAATAGACAATACCGGTAGTTCAATTCATTATTATCAAGTCTCAATTTAGTAAAGAGTAGTGTCTTATGAACCGACCTTAGTAAACATCAGAGAATACTGCATTCTCAAACAAAAAAAGTACAAACTAGTAATGTTAGTACTAGGCTAGAGTTTTAACCTCATTTAATGTAAGGTGGCCAGGAACTATTATGATAGGGATAGGAAAAGAACCCGCAGCTTTACCTGCTGCAAGAGAAGATACAAGAGGTCCGGGACCTTTGTTATCTACTGCTGCACCGAGAACGAGAACTCCAATATCTTCATCCTGCTCAATATGAGCATGTATCTCATCGGTTATGTTGCCTTCGACTATAAGTTCTTCACAATTAACTCGCGCTAGTTCCGCGTTGGCTAATTTCCTCCTAAAGAGGCGGAAAAGTGCCTTTGCTTTCTGTGTTTCCTCGCCTATCTGAACATCTTTTACTCCCATCCAGTGCTGGAACTCTTGCGGCTGAATTACGTAAAGAAATACGAGTTTTCCACCGGTTCTATTTACCCGACAAGCAGCGAAATAAAGTGCTGCTTCGACCTCAGGCGTTTTGTCTGCGATGACTAGAAGTTTACGGATATGGCCCTGTTCAAAAGCTCGGCGCGGTTTTGAATGCGACATTTGTTTCCGCTAATCGTTGTGTATCATTTATTCCTTGTACGCAAGTACACTGACAGTAAGTCTATCTATGTTAACACATATAGAGAATTTACAACCAATTTCACGACATTAATCTTGTAGCCCTTGAAAAAAAATATTAATCATTTCTTATAAAATGTTTCTGCTTTCCTAGAAAATAGCGTAGGAGTTTACATTAAATATTGTCTTGTACGAACTTCTTAATCTCAAAGCACGATTACCCATGCAGTACAATAGGCTAATGTTTACTAACTAGCAATCGGCGGAGACGAAATTTTCCAAAAATTGCGATAGAAATCAAAAATATTAATACACCAGAGATAACCAAGATAAAAAGACCTGTTATTCTGTGCAATAGTACTTCTGAAGATATGTAGTTTTCGTTCACATATGATGTGATTATAATTAGCAAAGTTCCCATAAAAAAACTAGCATATAAGATAACTAATAAATTCTTAATAAGCTTACGATCCCAGAAAAAGTCGCCTTTATGAGCAAGCTTCCAACATAATAGTAGCATATTAATCCAACCTGCAATTGATGTTGCTAAAGCTATACCCACGTGTGGCATCGGAGTCCAAGTCTCGGCTGAACTAAACCAGTAGAATAAAGTTAACGAGCCTAGTATATTAGCCGCTATCGATATACCAGAAAACCACATTGGTGTAATGGTATCTTCGCGTGCAAAGAATGCTGGTTGAAATACCTTGATAAGTACGAAAGCTGGTAGGCCCAAAGCGAAAGCTATTAAAGCTTGCGCAGTTGCTGTTGTATCTGCCGGTGTAAAACTACCACGCTCAAAAAGAACATTAATAATTGGATGGGCCGTTATCGTCAATGCTATAGAAGCAGGCACAGTCAATAGTAGAGCAAATTCTAGAGAACGATTTAGGCTTTCGTGTGCCGCTGCCATGTTACCAGCACGAATTTTGCGCGATAAGTCAGGAAGGAGAACAATGCCTATCGTAACACCTACAACTCCTAGCGGTAGTTGGTATAAGCGATCCGCATAATACAGGACAGAAACTGCACCAATTTGAAGAGAAGCTATCATGGTGCCGATTACAATATTAATTTGAGTAATACCACCTGAAATAACCCCAGGAATTCCGAGTTTTATCAGAGCCTTAATGCTGTCATTGTATTTTGGCAAGCAGAAAAAGAGTTTTATTCCAACTTTTCGAACGCCGTACCACAATATAGCACATTGTATTACGCCGGCTATTGTTACTCCAAAAGCTACAATTATACTTGCTTCGATCTGATTTGTGTAACCGAAAGCAATGGATATAATAATTGATGATATTAATATCACATTTAGTGATATAGGTGCGGCCGAAGATAACCAAAATAAGTTGTAAGTATTTAATATACCGGACAGGAAGGCTACTAAAGACATGCACATTAGATAAGGAAATGTGATCCGAGAGAGTGTTACAGCAAGATTAAATTTTTCCGGTTCACTAGCAAAGCCAGGCGCCAGTATTAATATCAAAATAGGCATTATGATTATGGACAAAGCTGAGGTAATTAACATAATAAAGCTAAGTCCCGACATTGCATCTCTTGCGAAACTAGATGCAGAAAGCTCTCCTTCCCTTTCTAGCTGGGATGCAAAAAGAGGGATAAACGCATTGTTGAAAGCGCCTTCGCCAAAAAGGCGCCGGAAAAGGTTCGGAAGCCTGAAAGCAACAAAAAAGGCATCGGCAATATAGCTACTACCAAATATCGAAGCGATAAGAATGTCACGTATAAATCCTGCAGCACGACTGATCAAAGTCAATCCACCAACAAGCACTAAGGGTTTGTAAGTAATCATATAATAGCAGATAGCCTATAGCAATAAGTTAAACAAGGCCATATGTCTAATATCACCGGTAATAAAACTGTGTTTCTCTTATGTAAGCATCCACAATAAGTAATTCGGAAATTTAATCTGTTATGTCGTTATCATTCGTAAATTAATATAGGGAAGTTGCCCTTAAAATATAAAGAATAATTGTTCGCCAGTTGCTGCACCCTACCGAACTAAATATTAGTAAAACATAGCCTTCTAATCTATAAGTAATATATTGTAAATCTAGCAGTTCTTCCGTCTATATAGACGGCAACTTCTATGATTAAGGTTGTCAAGGCTTTGAGTTAAAAAATTATTAGTATGAGTTGGATGAAAAGCGGTTTTTTTTAAATACATAATGTTAAGCCTCTTAGAGAAACAGATAAAAACTTAAGATATAGCTTGCATTATTTAAGTATTATAATTCCTAGTTCCACTTGACTGGACCTCCAGCTGCGTCGATATCAAGTTAGCCTTACAATATAGCCAACTTACTTCCATTATTAGAACGAATTAACTTGAAGCTAATCATAAGTAATTCTTGTAAGAAATTTGGCAACTAAAATTCTCGCGATGGTAGAGTTCTGAAAAATAGCACACGCATAGATTATGATAGTATTAGTACACAATAATAATCTTTTTAACATTAAATATATTTTCTGAAGCTAAGGGTTCATTTAGAAAATCTATTCGTAACTACTCTATCATACGATAATTTAGATGGTTTAAATCGGGTGCATCTTTGCTTTGCAGTGTGTAAATCAGTGTTCAGAAAAGTTGAGTAAATAATGGCAAGCATTTTTTTTAAATATGCTACTTTTTAGATTTGTATGTGGTTTACTAAACACTATGGCCTAAAAATTAAATTATTAATATGAAAATAGCGTGAAAGGCGATCAATCTATAAATCATTAAAGTAATAATGATAAGGATCTTAAATCCAACGATAAATTCTGAGTGATATAGAAATCAGAGTTAGTTTTTTGTTATGAAACGTGTATGAACACAATAAATGATGCGAATCTAGCAAACCTTGCTTTCAATCTTATAACACTATGTTATATTTGACTTATGAACAACTTTCGGATCACACTACTTTAGTCCATATCACCGGATAAAGTTCGCGGCAATTCGATGAAGTTTAGTTTTAAAAGTAATAGCAAACAAATAATTTTAGATAGGCGTTCATGGTAACTTTAATTGACAACACGATACGACATCCAGAAAAGAAGTCTAGGCTTGATACACCGGTTGTTCGAAAGCCTGACTGGATCCGCGTGAAAGCTACTTGGTCTGATAAATATTCAAAAACACGTGCTATAGTTAAAGGCAGTAATTTGCACACCGTTTGTGAGGAAGCTAGTTGCCCTAACATTGGTGAGTGTTGGTCGAAACGTCATGCTACTATGATGATCATGGGTGATATTTGCACGCGCGCGTGTGCGTTCTGTAATGTACGCACAGGTTTGCCTGTACCTCTCGATCCGCATGAGCCGAAAAAAGTTGGTAAAGCTGTGGCTCAGCTTGGCCTCAGGCATGTTGTCATTACATCCGTTGATCGGGATGATCTGCCAGACGGTGGAGCGCAGCATTTTTCTGATGTTATTAATGAGATTCGATTGTCGGCTCCTGAAGCAACAATTGAAATTTTAACGCCGGATTTTTTACGCAAACGAGGAGCTATAGAAGTAGTAGTTCAGGCTAAACCAGATGTATTTAATCATAATCTTGAAACTGTACCTTCTAATTATCTTTCTATTCGGCCAGGAGCCCGATATTTTCACTCCTTAAGACTATTACAACAGGTCAAAGATATAGAGCCTCATATATTCACGAAATCAGGAATTATGCTTGGTCTTGGTGAGAAGCGCGAAGAGGTTCTACAGCTCATGGATGATCTGAGATCTGCTAATGTAGATTTTCTTACTATCGGTCAGTATCTTCAGCCAACACGTAAACACGCTGCGGTTGAACGTTATGTACACCCCGATGAATTCAGATCATACGAGCGAATCGGTTATGCAAAAGGTTTTCTGTTGGTTTCATCTAGCCCTTTAACACGATCTTCATATCATGCAGATGATGATTTTGAGCGTCTAAAGTCAGCTCGTTTGTCAGGACAAAAAAACACGGAACAGATAAGAGGAATATCTTAAAAATGCCCGCATTTGCAACGCAACGGCGAGTTTTATATACAGAAGAAGAAATGTTCACTCTGGTTGCCGATATAGAAAAGTATCCAGACTTTGTTCCACTTTGCAAGGCTTTAAACATACGCAACAGATACACCGATGATCGAGGCTTAAAAATTTTGATTGCGGATATGACATGCGGTTACAAAGCGATTATTGAGAAATTTACCAGCCGAGTTAAGCTCGATCCAGAGAACAAAAAGATTTTGGTTGAATACGTAGATGGTCCATTTAAACACCTTGAGAATACTTGGTCATTTGCTGCTAGTGAAAATAGCACACTTGTGTCTTTTAGAATTGAATATGAATTTAAATCTCAGATACTTGGTTTACTGATGGGTGCTTTATTCGACAAAGCATTTCGTAAATTCGTTTGTGCATTCGAAGATCGGGCTAAAAAAATATATAATTGCGAAGAAAATGATGTGTCATTGACATGAAGGTTTTAGGCATTCAGTACCTTTATAATTAAATTAAGCGCTGCCATGGCTGCATCTCTTCTAACACTTGATCTACAAGTATTTTCAAACTCAAATCTCTCATGTATATTGTAAGAGTTACGTCTAGCGAGAGCAATATGGACTAGGCCAACCGGTTTTTCAGTGGTGCCACCAGCAGGTCCAGCTATTCCGGTAACTGCTACAGATATATCTGATGTGGAACTATTGATAGCTCCCTTTGCCATGGCTATTGCAGCCTCATGGCTTACTGCACCATATCGTTTTACAATACATTCCGGTACATCAAGGTTGTCAATTTTTGATTGATTGGAATAGGTTACAAAACCTCTATCGAAAGCAGCAGACGAGCCTGGAATTTCTGTTAGAACAGCTGCAATCAGCCCTCCAGTACAACTTTCGGCAGTTACAAGCTTACATTTGTGATAGATGAGAGCCTTTATAGATCTCTCAGCAACATTTATAAGTTGAGTTGAAAACATCAGATCATCTCGAATAATCATTGTGCTTCTATTCAAGAGTGTTTAAACACTACCCTTTAATGCGCAGTATAAAACCATGTTATCTTGGGACGTCAGCACGGCGCACGTAGCCAAATTAAAATGCAGAGCACAGATAAAAAAGCTTAGCGATATTGTAGGGCAACCTAAGAATTAGAGATTAATTTTTCGGCATTGCTTAAAAGATGGTCAAGTGTAAGTTTGCTATTATCGCCGAGCATAACCAAGGCACGTCGTTGAGCCTCACCCCAAATTGGATAAGCAACTTTAATTACAGTTTGCCCTTTGTAAGTAAGATGAAGACCACGACCACGACGCCCTGCCGGCGGATCCATCTCGATAAGACCCAGCGCAAGTAAACGTTTTAGGTTTCTAGACAATGTAGATTTTTCAATATCTAAAGTAAAACCAATTTCTACAGCGGTTATCCCGTCTTGCTGACCAAGCTGTGTTAGCAGTGTGAACTGACTAGCAGTTATGCCTACGGGCCGAAGTGCATCATCATATACACGAGTTACAACTCGGCTTAACTGACGGACCCGTGTCGCAAGGCAGCCACTAGATGTTTCTTCAGCTATGCCAGAAATTTCAGGAATGTTAGTGTGTGATTCTGATGTTATAATGTTCATCGCTAACCCTCACAGATGTAGCTGTGTAATTTAGTCGACGCTATGCAACTACAATTATAGTTCCCGATTCGGTGTGTCTCGGCAAGTTAATATGCTGAATAAACATTACACATGAAAGATTGTACTAGAAATTTTACCATAGTCATTTTAGCGCTGTTAGATTTGTTGGGTGCAGTCAGGAATGTATATTAGGCGCATTATAGTTTTTATAAAAAAGTATAAGAGTTTATAGAACTTTTAAAAATTAAGGCTTTCTCGAAAGAATGCTGTTGAAGGTCTAGAGCTTCTTGATGAGTAGTACTAGCTATAGCATCACCAATAATGACATTAATGTAGATAGATTTATAATATGGTACACTTTCATCAAACGGTCTAACAACTAATTTAGATAAATTTATCGTTTTTTGACTGATATAATCACCCAAAAAAATCAGTTGATTTTAAGTTAGGTAAGAATGACATATAAGAACATCAAGTAGAATTAATTTAGGGTGTTCTCTTATAGCTACATACGCTCGAGAACTTGATATTTTATTTAAGCTCAAGATTACACCACCTGAACTAGAATGGATAGTAGATTGCGAGCTAGATAACTAACACAGTAAGACGAGTCTATCGCGGCAGTCGCATAGCTTTAATTCCGTAAAACTCTTAATAGCGGCGCATAAAGCTCATACCTTGTAACCAAGGAAATGCTAGTGTAATTCTGTCTTACGATATCCTGAAAATCTTACTGATACGTTAGAATTATAAGTGCTGAGCACGATGTTGTAGTAGCACAGTTTATTTTAGACTGGAGTATAAGTATGCTGAAGTGTTTAGAAGAGATTGCCCAAAAATTAGTTACTCCTGGGCAAGGTATTCTTGCTGCTGATGAAAGTGATAACACTATTAAGAAGAATTTCGATTCGATAGCGATTAAATCCACTCAACAGAGCCGGCGCGATTATCGTGAAATGTTGTTTCGTGAAAAAAAAGCAATTCAAGAATATATTTCCGGTATCATTCTGTTTGATGAAACAATTCGTCAAAAAGCAGCAGATGGCACTCCACTTATAGAGTTGATCTCTAGTGCTGATGCCATTCCAGGAATCAAGGTTGACAGGGGCACTAAGCTTCTCACTAGCTCTGATATAGAAAAGATCACTGAAGGGCTTGATGGATTGCGCGAGAGACTGGTAGAGTACTACGAGATGGGCGCACGGTTTGCAAAATGGCGTGCAGTAATAACTATTACTGACCTGAAACCGACGAGATATTGTATAAATGTTAACGCGCATGCTCTTGCTCGCTACGCTTATCTTTGTCAGGAGGTTGGACTAGTACCTATAGTTGAACCTGAAGTTTTAATGGATAGCGAGCATGCGTTTCATGATATCAATAGGTGTTATGAGGTTACAGCAAGTACGCTCCGTGTTACCTTCGAACATCTTATTGATGCTGGAGTTTCGCTCGATAGTATTGTACTGAAGGCAAATATGGTCACTTCTGGACGACTCTGTGTTAAACAAGCATGTTCTGAAGAGGTTGCTGAGCTGACCGTTCGTTGTCTTAAAACGAATGTCCCGTCAATAGTTCCAGGGATAGCCTTTTTATCTGGCGGGCAGAATGAAGTTCTGGCGACCGAGCGTCTTTCTTTGATGAATCAGATAAGTAATTTACCCTGGAATTTAACGTTTTCCTACGGCCGGGCACTGCAAGCTACTGCCCTTGCGACTTGGGCCGGGAGTAAAGTTAATGTTTTAGCTGCTCAAAAAGCTTTTTCTTATCGTGCTAAAATGAACAGTCTCGCAACATTTGGGAAGTGGAATGCAGATATTGAGGTTGGACTTTCGAGTTTTGCACAAAAATTGAATCCATAGCACAATCATAGTAAAGTTGTTTTGTCAACTTTGACAGTTCTAAGTTTAGATAAGGCTCTATTTCAGATTGCGCAGGACACAATCTTCAATCATAAGTTCACAGAATGAATAGATGTAGTAATAGATATCAGTGTTTGCCATATGTTGATGTTGAAATCGGACCCGAAACAAAAGTTGTTTTAGATGAAATCCTTAACACATTCACCATACCTGCTGTGCTAATACGATCCAGTGCTAGCTCGTATAAATCTGGACTTTTCCAACTTATAGATATAATTCAGCTTCACGACACTGCAGCCCTTTTAGTCGATGACGTGGAGCTTTGTCGTGGCTTACATGCAGATGGTGTTCACCTGTCACCCGGATCTCAGATCCAGGCGCGATACAGCCAAGCTCGACAGTTTCTTGGCAAACACTTTATAATTGGAGCATCTACGGGAGAATCACGCCACGATGCTATGGTGCTTGGTGAGTTGGGTGCTGATTATATTGGGTTTTGCCAATCTGAGTGTGTTAATGATTTAAAGTCTAAGTCTAAACTATTAGATCTAATTGCTTGGTGGGCTGAACTATTTGAACTTCCTTGCGTTGCCCTAGGTGCATGGAGTGAGCTCGAGACCTTAGAACTAGTACAATCTGGAGCTGACTTTATATCCATTCCCATTTCGAGAAAATTATCTGCGGCAGAAGCCGTACATAAAATAAGGGTTGTGAAAAAATTAATATGCAAACATTCATTTGAGGTGATACTGTAATGAGGTTTTGTTTCAGAATCTTTCTCTTTTCCGCGCTTAAGCCCAGTGGATATGAAGTGTTTTCCAGTATAATAGTATCAAT
>JABSQE010000047.1 GCA_013214245.1 Hyphomicrobiaceae bacterium | reverse complement strand
TGGTGAATTTGTTTTGTAGCAGATAATAATACAAACGGACAAAGCGTACGAAATATAGATTAAGACGAACATTATCATTCTTAAGGCTCCTTATAGGGTATTCACAAGAACCTTTAGTCGATTAGACTTCTCAGTTTTATACGTATATCTTTAGCTAGGTCAGAACGATCAAGTGCATACACTACATTAGCTGCGAGAAAGCCAACTTGGGAACCACAATCATAAATTTGTCCTTTAAAACGGACAGCATAGAAAGGCTGCCTTTCCTTATCCATTAAAGCAATCATAGAATCTGTTAATTGAATTTCGTTACCAGCTCCACTTTCATGTTTCGCTAATAAAGCAAAAATTTCAGGTTGCAAAATGTAACGGCCTGTGATGTGAAGATTTGATGGTGCCATACCTGATGTTGGTTTTTCTATCATTCGAAGTATACGCGACACTTTAGCCTTTTCATCATCAACGCCAACTATACCGTAGTGGTGAGTTTGATCTTCAGGTACTGGCGCTACAGCAATTAGATTCCCACCATATGTGTCATAAGCATCGATCATTTCTGAAAGACATGGTACTTTAGAATGGTGTAACATATCCGGTAAGAGTAGTGCAAATGGCTCGTTGCCTACGATTTCTCTTGCACACCAAACAGCATGACCTAAACCAAGTGGGGCTTGTTGACGAGTAAAGCTTGTTTGTCCGGGTCCCGGCAAATCCTTCATCAACATTTGGAATATCTTGTTTTTATTGCGTGCTTGCAGCGTATGTTCGAGTTCATACATCCGATCAAAATGATCTTCTATCACCCCTTTATTTCGCCCAGTTACAAAAATAAAGTGTTCGATACCAGCGGCTTTGGCTTCATCAACTACATGCTGTATTATAGGACGGTCAAAAACTGTGAGCATTTCCTTAGGCATTGCTTTGGTTGCTGGTAAAAAACGGGTGCCAAGCCCGGCTACAGGAAATACAGCTTTACGAATTGTCTGTTGTGCCAACTATTAAACTCCTAATTATAGCAGTATTGCAGACAAGCAATTTGCAGTTGGTAATTTCTGCGCATATCTTTATCTACTTTTTGAGCACCAAAATACTAATTAAATCGATACATTAGATTTCTTGAATTATTTCACTCAACTTAAAAAAAAACAATCCACAGGCCCAGGATAAAGTAGGAAATAATTGAGTAACTATGAATTATCAGAGATTTCAGTTTGATATTCATTGAGGTATCGTTAAGTTAAAGAAACACTTAGTGTTAAGCTCACAAAATGTATAAACTTCCGAAACAGGGATTAAATCATGAGCACTTCGCGCAAGATTCTCATCGCTGATGACGACGAGGACCTTCGTGAACTATTATGTGATCAGCTTGCATTACATAATGAATTTAAAATTACGGCTGTTAGCAACGCTTCACTAGCTTTACAAGCGGTACAGCTTAATAGTTACGATATAGCCATTTTAAGTAACTCTTTACATGACATAGAAAGCAATGAAGTTTACAAAGTAATTCGTCAATCAGGATTCAAAGCACCAATAGTTATACTAACAAACTTTAAGGCAGAGACGGGTGAATTCCAAAATCGGAACGCTGGTGCCTACACTTATATTATAAAGCCATTTAAATTTGCTGTATTGCTTGCTCATATTCGTGCACAAATACAACGGCATGAACAAACTAAAGATTTGTTTTTGACACTTGGACATTACACATTTAGACCTAACCTCAAGCTTCTTGTTGACGGAGAGGGTACCAAAGTGCAGCTCACCGAGAAGGAGACGTCGATTCTTGAGTTTCTTTACCATGCAGGTGAAAAAGTTATGTCACGTAATGTACTACTGCATGAGATTTGGGGTTATAATATGTTAGCTTCTACTCATACACTAGAAACACACATATACAGACTACGTCAGAAAATAGAACGTGACCCCGCCAATGCTAAGATTTTAGTTACTATGACAGGTGGTTACAAGCTTATAACCTAGCTTGTAGTTTAAGTTCTTAGAAATAAAGTTCGATGGTGTTAAGTATAGATAGGTAAATATACAGTGACAATTACCAAGGATCGCACTAATACAGCAGGGATGCAGAACAGCTTTGGTTTTAGAGATATTCATCCGAACGAACGCCAACACTTGGTAAATAACGTATTCTCATCTGTTTCCGACAGTTATGATTTTATGAATGATTTGATGTCAGGTGGCTTACATCGACTTTGGAAAGACAGTTTGATATGTCAGCTGAACCCACCAAAATCAAGTTCACAATTTAAAATTCTTGATGTTGCAGGCGGAACTGGTGATATAGCAATAAGGGCTATGAAACAAGGTGGGAAAGGTTGTACAGCAATCATATACGATATAAGTTCAGAAATGCTAGATATCGGTCGTCACCGAGTCAGTAGCGCTGGTCTATCAGACCGCGTAGATTTAGTTGAAGGCAATGCAGAGAGGCTTCCGTTCCAAGATTGTCATTTTGATGCCTACACAATTTCATTTGGCATTCGCAATGTTACACGAATTGATCACACCCTACAGGAGGCATACCGAGTTCTCAAACCAGGAGGACATTTTATCTGCTTAGAATTTTCTAAGGTCACGGTACCTATGCTGGATTATCTCTATGACTTTCACTCGTTTAAGATTATACCACGTCTTGGCCAGTGGGCTGCTAATGATTGGACTTCATATAGGTATCTTGTCGAAAGTATTCGTAAATTTCCGACACAGGACAGGTTTTCAGATTTAATTTCTTCGGTCGGTTTTGAACAAATATCACATTATAATCTTACCGGAGGTATTGTGGCTATCCATTCGGCTTGGCGAATATGATTCTTAACATTATTAATTTTTTACGTATAGCCCGCGCGTGCATCGTACTCTCGAAGCATGGCGTCCGCTTTATTCCAAAGGGCTTCAAAGTACCACTAGCCCTGCATCTTGTACGTATTTTAACGTGGCCAATTCAAATATTACTTTGGCCATTTCAAGGTTATCATTCCAGTAATACCAAAGTTTCAAAAGCGCTATCTAGACTTGGACCAAGCTACATAAAGCTTGGTCAATTTATAGCAACTCGCAGTGATCTTATTGACCCAAAACTTGCTGAAGATTTACGGAATCTTCAAGATCGTCAACCATCATTTTCAATGCGGGAAGCAAGACGAACCATTACGGAATCTTTAGGAGGTCTTCTAGAGGACCACTTTTTACACTTTAGTCTACCTGTAGCGGCTGCATCTATCGCACAGGTTCATAAAGCCAGAGTAAATAATAACGATTCAGAGCGTGATGTTGCCGTTAAGATACTTCGTCCTGGAATAAGAAGTCGCTTCCAGCGCGATTTAGACAGCTATTTTTTCGCGGCTCGCATGATTGAGAGGTTTTATCCATCTTCTCGCCGCTTACGACCAGTTGCAGTTATTGAAAATCTTAAAAAAACCACTACTTACGAAATGGATTTGCGCCTTGAAGGGGCTGCTATATCAAAGATGGCAGATAATATTCGTGCAAATGAATCATTTTAAGAACTTAAATTTCGTGTTCCAGAGGTAAACTGGAGGCTCACCTCGGAACATATTCTGACACTTGAATGGATTGAAGGCACGCCCATTTCCATGGTCGAAAAACTACGAAAGGAAGGGCATGACCTCAAAGCGCTCAGTTTAACAGTTTTACGATCGTTCCTGTATCATGTCATGCATGATGGATTTTTTCATGCAGATATGCACCAAGGAAACTTACTGGTTGAACCTAATGGTACAGTTGTTGCTGTTGATTTTGGTATTATGGGGCATCTCAGTAAATTTGAACGACGTTTTCTAGCAGAAATTCTTCACGGCTTAATCACAAGAAACTACAATCTTGCGGCACAAGTCCATTTTGACGCAGGTTATGTGCCAACTAAGCATTCGGTAACTGTTTTCGCACAAGCTATGCGCGCAATCGGCGAACCGATACACGGTTGTACAGCAAGTGAAATATCGATGGCTAAATTGCTCAGTCAGCTCTTTGCTTACACAGATCTATTCGATATGGAGACGCGACCGGAGCTAATCTTACTTCAAAAAAGTATGGTAATAGTAGAAGGTGTAGCACGGTCACTCGATCCACATATTAATATTTGGACAGCAGCTCAGCCAGTTGCTGAGGAATGGATTAAAAAAAATTACAGTATTCGTGAGCGTATAAGTGAAGCTGGCCAATTTGCTGAGGCCACGGGACAGATTATTACACAAGCACCTCGCTTACTTGAACACATCGATCGATCTGTTTGCGCTTTTACAAAATTAGCAGACAACGGTATTTGTCTTAATAGTGAAACTATTAGGCGAATAGCACAAGAAAATTCACGGTACGGAAAAACTAGACTACGGATGATGCTATTAATCTTATTCTTGTTAGTAACTACCATATGGATTACATCAGTGATCTAAGTTTTAACACTATGCTGCTTTGCATTAACAATTTAAAAAAATATTACAGTAACTTGAATTGAGCGAAACAAATCCGGTCATGCTAGTATTTTACAGTCCTGGGTGCATTAAGTCGCCTGTGACAACATTTTACCACTTGGCTCTAAGTCAACATATATTCACTATTATTTACTACGTACACCTTGCGATAACTGCTCAGATATAGATTCTGATACTAGAAATATTTCTAGATGTATCCATGATCCAAACCTACTGTCTAAAATATTTACTTAATGCTTTATTAAGTTTTATTAAAATAAGTTTCACTTACTGACCTAATGCACAGGTGACATCCTTCCTAGTGCAACTAAAATGAAAAATTTTTTATTTTTCACTTTAAGTCGTTACCTACAACACTAGGTAACGAGTTTTTCAAACTCATACTCTCATGATGGTAGAGGCTATAGCTAGGTTTACAAAATCTTTTTTTATAGAAAGTACTAGCTTAAGCTAGAATTCAGCTCGTATGTATGAGATATGTAATGTTTTACTAATACTATTTGTTGCGAAACATCTTGAAATTTATCTAATTGTCAAATGTAAAAACCATTAAAGCGTGTTTAAAACGGCGACATCTTTCACACAATAAATACGATTTCTAGTATTTTACTCGGTTTAATAAATCCATTGTAGTTACACTCCATTTATTTTTATTCTTGCAACTATCTATGAAAGCCAACTAGGAAGACAGTCAAGACCGATCAAATGGTCATAGGTTGGACGCGGTCTTACAACAGCAAACATATTTTCCTTAACGAGAATTTCTGGAATCATAAGACGAGAATTATACGTTGACGCCATTACAGCACCGTAAGCGCCAGCTGTAAGAACTGCCATCAGGTCTCCAGATCTAAATACTGGTAAATATCGATTTTGTGCTAAATAATCACCAGTCTCGCAAATTGGCCCAACTACGTCCTGTAAAACATTGACATTCGTGGATAAGGATTCTGATACCGGCCAAATCTCATGGTCTGCATCATATAATGTCGGACGAATAAGATCATTCATTGCAGCATCTACTACAGTAAAAAGCTTTGTCTCTGTCCGCTTCACAAAGATAACACGTGTTACTAAAACACCCGCATTGGCAGCAATCATACGACCCGGTTCAAGAATAACTTTCACGCCTAAGTCACCAATGGTTTGTCTAACAATTGCTGCATAATCTTCTGGACTTGGTGGCAAGTCACCATTTTTTAAATATGGCACCCCAAGACCACCACCTATATCAAGATGCTGTATCTTATGACCAGCATGACGCAAATTCTTAGTAAGTTGACCCATCAAATTAAATGCTTCACGGAATGGTGCGAGACTAGTTATTTGGCTACCTATATGCATGTGAATGCCATTCACTATAATTCCCGGAAGGCGGCCAGCCTCATTATAGATAGATAAGGCTGACGAAAACGGAACACCAAATTTATCGTTGGACTTACCAGTTGAAATTTTAGCGTGAGTTCTAGCATCCACATCAGGATTTACACGTATAGCAACACGCGCGATCTCACCCAACTCGACCGCCACACTACTTAAAGCTTCAAGCTCTTCCGTACTTTCAACATTAAATCCAAGTATATGTTCGCGGAGGGCATAAGTCATTTCATCTCGCGTCTTACCAACACCTGCGAATATGATCTTATCAGCTGGCACGCCTACTGCACGAGCACGACGCAATTCACCTACCGAAACCACATCCATACCAGCTCCTAAACGTGCAATTGTAGCCAAAACAGCCTGGTTGGAGTTTGCTTTAACTGCGTAACAGATTAAACTGTTTTGATTAGAAAACGCTTTCATTAAAACACTATAATGTCGCTCAAGTGTCGCTGTTGAGTAACAATAAAAAGGTGTACCTATATCCTTGGCTATGTTTATTATATCGACATCTTCAACGTGAAGGACATTATTGTGATACTTAAAATGGTGCATGGCGCGTTGTAATTATTGTTATGTAATAGTAATTCATACGGATATTATGAAGTAGCAAAATGATCTAAAAAAATTTTTTTATCTCGTTATATTATCATCCTTAGATGTATTTTATACTACCCATGATTTTCCGTCGTTAATATAAATTTAATTAGTTGATAAGTGTATCTAATAAGAAGTTTTTATGCGGTTTAGATGCTGCACCTTTTGGCTTACCCTGACCCGATTCGGCATTTGCTTTTTCAAGTGTCTGAGTATTCTTTGGGTATTCAAGCCCACCTCTAACACCACAGCTTGACAGAACTAAGCTTAAAGCAAAAAAAATTGAAGCGTTTTGTAGTTTTTCATATCTTTCCACAGCTTTTAATTCCTGTTTATTTGTACTTGCTATAATTGACATACACGGTTTTAAATGTACTAGCGTAAAATTCGAAATTTTATACTTATGCCTGCGCTTTCTGCGTAAGTAGTATCATGTTCTGTTTTCCAGTCTTGCAATCCAATTCTGAGCCATTTCACGAACATGGTGCGGTGCAGTTCCACCGTAACTTGTCTTACTATTAACTGAGTTCTCCACGCTAAGTACTGAAAAAATATTCTCCGGTATGCACGGCGCAATATCTCGCAACTCAGGAAGACTCAGATCCTTAATATCACAACCACGGCTTTCAGCAAGAACTATAATCTGCCCCGTAATATTGTGTGCATCGCGAAAAGGTAATTTTAGCTCTTTCACGAGCCAATCGGCTAAATCTGTTGCCGTTGAAAATCCACAACCAGCCGCGCTAATCATTCTCTCTGGTACTGGCTCCATATTATCCACCATACCAACCATCGCACCAAGAGAAGTTGCAAAGTTATCCAGTGCATCAAACGTAACTTCTTTATCTTCTTGCATATCCTTAGAATAGGCAAGCGGTAACGCTTTCATCACTAATATTAGACTTTGAAAAGCACCTGCGATACGACCAACTTTAGCCCGAACGAGCTCAGCAGCATCTGGGTTGCGCTTTTGCGGCATTATAGATGATCCAGTAGTCCAAGCATCAGAGAGATTGAGAAAACCGAATTGTGGTGTTGTCCAAATTACCATCTCTTCTGCAAAGCGAGACAAGTGTGTGGAACAAATTGTTGCTACTGAGAGAGTTTCGAGCACAAAATCTCGATCTGAGACACTGTCAAGAGAATTTGCCGTCGGTCGAGAGAACCCCAATGCTAAAGATGTTTTATCACGGTTAATAGGGAATGAAGTACCAGCTAGTGCAGCTGCCCCAAGTGGACATTCATTAAGTCGTTGCTTTGCGTCCAAAAAACGTCCGCGATCACGAGCTAGCATTTCAACATAAGCCATCAAATGATGACCAAAGGTTATAGGCTGGGCAGGCTGAAGATGTGTAAACCCCGGCATGATTAAATCATAATGCATCTCAGCTTTACGAGCAAAAGCAAACTGCAACTCCGCTAACATATGATCGAATTGATCGATCGTATCTCGAATATAAAGACGAAAATCAGTTGCAACTTGGTCGTTTCTTGAACGTGCAGTATGCAAACGACCTGCCACTGGTCCAATCAACTCACGAAGCCTATTTTCAATGTTCATGTGAACATCTTCTAAACTTATCTTCCAGTTGAAGGAACCGTTACGAACTTCTGTAAGCACAGTTTGCAGACCATCAAGAAGAGCCTCAGCATCTGACATTGAGATTATTTCGGTGTCAGCAAGCATAGAAGCATGTGCCATTGATGCACGGATATCATGCTCTGCAAGGCGTTGATCATAGTCTACAGAAGCGTTAAATCGTTCCATCAACTCAGAGGGCGACCTTGAAAATCTACCTCCCCACATTATGTTAGTTTTTAATCCATCCATTTCCTAGTCTTTCTAAGATAAAAGTGAAAATCGGTTCTCATAAATCCTACCATTTACTTGACGCGCTATAACATTCAGTACACTTATGCAGTATAGCAAGTCTATTAAACGATAAACTGATGTTACCTATATGTCTATGAAACGTTCGGCTTCTCGCAGAGGGTTTATCCTAATTCTTCTGGGCTCTATTATACTCTGTATTTCAAGTTTTTGTACAATCATGGTGATTGGTGATGACGCTTTGGATGTTCCTGGCAGCCATTTGTTATTATCTAATTCTGGCCCGGACAATACTATTACACATAATACTGACTACTCTAAACTGAATATTGGTGAAATGGCGGCTTTTAGATTTAATAAAAAGCCGGAAATTCTACCTCAAATAATATTTGAGAACGCTGCTGGAGAAAAACTTTCACTTCAGAATTTTATCGGCAAGGTGATATTACTTAACTTATGGGCTACATGGTGCGCGCCTTGCCTTAAAGAAATTCCATATTTAGAAGAGCTGCAATTAGAGCTCGGCGATGACACTTTTGAAGTGGTAGCAATAAACCTAGATCGCGACCAATCTTCAATGCCTAGAGATTTTTTACGAAAAGCTGATTCCAAAGCGCTCCAATTTTACCACGATCCAACTTCGCAACTTTTTTTTACATTGAAAGCTACAGGTATGCCCACAACATTTCTAATCGACTCCAAAGGTCATGAAATTGGTCGTCTTGTTGGTGCTGCGGATTGGCATCATGCAAGCGCAATTCGATTAATCAAAGCATTCTT
>JABSQE010000046.1 GCA_013214245.1 Hyphomicrobiaceae bacterium | reverse complement strand
TTGCGCACGCACGCGAGCTATTTTAGTAGGAACATTAAAAAGCGTTGATGCAACATGACATGCTACCATATTGACTTCGTCATGGAAGGTTACTGCGATAAGCATATCAGCATCGCCTGCCCCGGCCTTTGCTAATGTATCGGGATGAGCGCCATTTCCTAATGTCGCTCGCACATCGAGCACGTCGTTAGCTCTCTGTACAAGCTTGGCTGAAGAATCAATCATGATAACATCATTTCCTTCAGCAGCAAGACGCTCTGCAATACCCAATCCAACTTGACCTGCACCACATATTATTATGCGCAAAAGTCAATACCCCTCGGATACCAGACTGTTGATTCCGACCTGCCTTTATTTTTTAGTTGATATGACACAACAAAACTCAGTTCATGGTTGAAAGATTAAAATATAAAGTTCATTTTCCAAAATTATTGAACTAAAATTCTTGGCTTAATTTAGATTTTTCAACTCGCACAACAATCAAATCAAAAAATATATAATTAAAATCTAAACGTCTAACTATTCACAAATAAATTATAGTAGATAATTGTTATTTGTGTTAACGTAAACAGACTAATAAGTTATTAATTGTGCTTTATACACTTTTGAAAAGCCATGTAATTTTTTTGCATGCAACCTGTTGAGCTGTAAACGCAATGAGAAAAGAAGCACACCCCTCTGACCTCGAATTTACAGCCCTAATTTCTAGTAAAATTTGCCATGATATAATCGGGCCGATTAGTGCAATACACAACGGCTTAGAGATGATCAGTGATGATGCTGCAGCTCCAAACGCTTGCACTTTCGGCGTCTTGCGCAAAGTATCACAACAATTAACCGCACGCCTCCAATTTATGCGTCTTGCGTATGGAGCTTCAGGTCTTAACGATACTCCAGTTGAACTAAGTACTATAAAAAAACTAATCAGTGACTTTTTTAATGACGGAAATAAGCATCAAGTTACTTGGAGTGGTACCAGCACCGATACTCTTCCTAGAATTCAATCAAAACTGCTATTGAATTTATTAGTATGCGCAATTACCTCGATACCCAGAGGAGGTAACATTGTCATTAACATTAATGAAGTAAAAAACTTCCCAAACTTTGCTCTAACATGTTCTGGTGAGATTATACAATCTCCAAAATATCTTCACTCCTTCATAGAGAATGCGAATTTTACAGAAATTGATGCTTTCTCAATACAGGCTTATTACACATTACGTCTTGCCAATGAGGGAGGCTCCAGGGTTTCTATCAAACATCAACCTAATAGCATAAGAATCACTACAATATCTAACTAATGATCTTAATCATAAAAAAGCTTTAGTTTTGATACGGCGAATTACCACCATTCATACCAATGCCAGAATCAAAGAAAAAACCATGATCAAAAGGACCTGATGGTGTCTGACGAGTATAAAACTCGAATCGGTAGGAATTTGCTCCACCATTCAACGTTCGACTGTCGCCGTATGTATTGATCGTATCCCTCGCAGAGTAAGAATAGCCACCTTGACGTTGTCTAGATGCCCGAGCGCTTGCGGAAGAGGCATTATCTTCGTAGTATTTAGAAGCCCGGTGTCCACCGCTAGATGGTTGCTGCGCTGCGGCAAGAAGTGTATTTATAAAAAACGCCATAAAAAAAAACACGCAAGTTGTGACCGATACAAGGTATCTTCTCATGTCAACTATAATCTCCACCTTACTAAGTACTATTCTCATTATTACATTTATACATATACTAGTGAGACATAGTTAATAATTACAAAACAACTGGGTATTAAGATCTTCATCTGGAAATGTCTTGATACATTACATAATATACTATAATCCGAACACAATTGTAAACTAAGTGTAAAAAAACTAGATTATATATAATCAAGACACACTAATTATTGATACTAGATTTACTACCTTTAAAATCTCAGTATTAAATAAATACAAATGTTTAAAACTCCCAATAATGTTTAAAACTCCCAATTAAGTTAATTAGCATATATAGCAACGCAGTATTTCTGTTGATCTGCGATTTGACCTTATTTAATGACCCTTTCGCTTTATAGCTATGTGTATGAATTCGTTAGAAAGTGTGTAACTGAAATTATGACCTAATTTATGTTACTTAATTGTAACTTTATGAGCAGCTTGTAATATTATAATTCCTCAGAAAACACTTTAAAAAAAGTAATTTCATCGTGCTGTGCAATGTCTTTAAAAGTTCTTATATCCTAACCTAAAAACAGGTTGATGCATAACTCGACTTGTCACTTAATTTAACAATGAACCATTCATGGTTATTAATGTACCATAACTATAAACTTTTTTCGCACTTATAAAATTACTCCGCGTTAACGTCTAGCTATACTAGTCTATAATATTAATACCTAATAATTAAGACTTAATTGAGTTAGGTCGTTCTTTAGAAGCGTCCCAGATTGAGGCGTAACTAAATATAAGATAGATATTAGAAAAATGTGGACTGCTCAAATAATATAGGTTATGTAAGAAGATATAGGCCTGTAGCTCAATTGGTTAGAGCCGGCGGCTCATAACCGCCTGGTTGGGGGTTCAAGTCCCTCCAGGCCTACCAAAAAATATTGTAATTCTATCAATTTTTACTAAAATTATACTGGTAACATTAATTTTACTTAATTTTAACAGAATTTGAACATCTTTGAATTTTTAGAAAGGCAGTTATTCCTTTTTAATTAGTAAGCTGCCCTATGTTTGTCTTACTTACACAATGTTGTATTGTTCACAATAATAGTACTTTTTTAACAAGTATTCATACATTATCGCACGTTCTCTTACTATGCATGCTGAGTACGATGTAATACGAGCTGTGTAAGTAAAAAAATATTTTATTGATATTAGGCATTATGAATTTTTTGAATTGGGTTAACGTTCATCTTATATGTACGCTATTTACTTTAGTATCCCATGTCAAAAGACAGAACGCTATTAATACATTGACATGAAATGATTGTACTCGTTCAGCGATTTTCAAACCTTGATAAAATCATAACGCATTTGTCATTAATAATGTGTCCAACATGTACCGATCTCTTTTAGCTATTACTCGATATTGTTTGTATCTGACACCATTAGTGGTGTAATAATTTATTTTGCCAAAAATAAGAGGAACTTAAACTGGATATCTACTTCATTACTAGTCTCAACTCATTATTAATAAAGCTCATATTTTATAGCAGCTTGCTAGTAGCATCTTATTGTATCTAAAAGGCAACAGCATTTGGTGTTCAAATCGGTAAACTTAACGAACTAAGTTACGTTAATTTTATAAACAGACTCAAGTGTAATTAGAGAATCTAAATATATGTAGACTTCTAACAATCGACTTGTGCGAACACAATTTAGTGCTTGAAAAAATGCACTCCAAAATAAGATTGATCTGTCACAATTTGTGATTACTTAACCTTAGATCAAATACATTTACCAGTACCAAATTTATTTTTAGCATTAATACAAGCGTTTCAGCCGTTGAATAAAGAATTGAAAGAGGCAAATAGGCTTGGCATTGATGTTTTAAAATAGATTATATTATTTAAATAAGCCAGGTAGTCATAACATGCAGCCTTAAATTTGAAAATTCTTATTTAGAATCTCTGACACTACACTGTAGAGTTTCTAAAGAGCCTAGGAAACATTTCAAAGTTATAACAATAACGCATTGACGTAAAGCGCCTATCCTTTTTAGGAACGCGTCATATAGTTAAAAAGCTTTCTAACAAAAAATTAGACCGATTTGAGTTGCCTTTGGCTGATTATTAAGACAATACAAACCAAATACAAATTGATTGCGTTTAAAAAGAGCTTTGGTTTAACATTGCCAGTGGATTTAGGGTGTTGGGGTGCTTTAACACCATCATTATAGCACTTATAAAAAGCTAATAAAATTTTGTCTCAAAGAGTGCCAGTACTATGTTACAGATAATGGAATTACTAATTTTGAAAGCATATCAATCTGCGTTTTCAATGGTTAGGATTCAGTTGCTTAAAGATGGGGATAGGCACGGTCCTGTTGACTTTACGATAAAAAAACATCAGCTGTTGGAGTTTTAGGGAGGTTTTCGCATGATCAGCGTCGCACCTGTTAATAACGACGAACCAACGCCCGTAAACCCATATTCTTTATTAGAGGCGATCAACCGATCAAGCGGTGCAGCTTATACGGGATGCGTTATCTTTACATCTCTTACAATCTATTTAGCGATCACAATAGCTAGTGTTAGCCACAAAGATTTATTTCTACAAACGGACGTTCATCTTCCAATACTAGCGGTAGATATGCCGCTTTTAATTTTTTTTCAGTTTACGCCTGTCTTCTTTGTATTATGTCACTTTGTTATGCTTTCACAATTAGTGATCCTAGCGCGAAAGACACTCGAATTTGATATCTCGCTCAGAGAATTAGAACCCACTTCGCGACGGACACACCCCTTGCGACTTGAACTACACAACTTTTACTTTGTACAAAGTCTGGCCGGCCCGCATCGCAGTTTTGTGATGAAATTACTACTAAATTTTATATCCTGGCTTACTTTAGTAATACTACCTGTTATTTTGCTGTTATTCATTCAGTTGGCTTTTCTTCCGTATCACAACGTTAGCATCACTTGGTTACATCGAATTAATCTAGCTTTTGATGTTGTCATACTTGTATTCATGGGCACATTTCTAACCCGTATTGAGCCTACCTTTTTTTTAGCTTTGTGGCGAACGTATCTAAGGCATCCTGCAATATCAGTTATCACAACCTTAGCTCTAACTATGCTTACTTTTTTTTCTTGTTTGATTGCTACTATACCAGGAGAAAAACTCGACAAATATATGCGTGCACAGATAACAGACAGAGAAACCAGCAATAACATTATTAGCGAACTGATGTTCAGGTTCAACATAACTTCTATACTAGGACAATCTGATGGGCCGGTATTCGGTTATTTTCCTCGTAACCTAATAGTTTCGGATCTTGATCTAATTGCCAATGGTGAATTAAAATCGAACACAAGTTCAATATCTTTACGCGGTCGCGATCTTCGCTATGCTCGGCTAGATCGATCTGCTTTACATCATGCAGACATGACAGGTGCAAATCTTAATGGTGCAAGCTTAGTTGCTGCAGATTTAAGGGGTGTTCGTCTAAATTGTAAGCATGAAATAGAGCTGATTCTCGGATTAGAACGTGCACGTGCAAAATGTGCCAGCGCTCGTGGCGCTAATTTCACTAATGCCTTGCTGCAGAAAACAATATTGGCAGGTGTAGATTTAAGTGGTGCTAATCTAGAAGGTGCGCAACTGCAAGGCAGTATACTTAAGCTAGCTATCCTTGAAGGAACAAATTTTTGGAATGCAAATTTACGCAAGGCCGACTTAAGTACCGGTATTCAAGCGCAAGGAGCGAGTTTTCTAGTGGCACGATTGGAGGGTGCAGACTTTCATGGTGCACAATTGCAATTTGCAGACTTTACAAGCGCACAGCTCCAAGGAACTTCTTTTGAGCATGCTCATTTAGAGGGTGCTGTATTTCTAAATGCTAATCTCAGTGCAGCCAACCTTTCCTATTCAAAACTTTACGCAGCTAACTTGACTAACGCAATACTTACAGGTGTGGATATGCGTTTCGCTAGTATATGGATGACACTTCCACCGTCTACTAGAAGAATCAAATTGATTGATATGAGTGACATACAAATCCAGCCTTTAAATAATATTGATCGCGAGACACTTAGAAAAACTCTCAGAGTAGTTAGCAGTAGAGAATTACGAAGTCGAATTAACCACAGTATCAAGGACATCATCTCAAATAGCGCAAGCGTGACTTGGAGAAACTCTGACGAATTTACAAAATGGGAAAGGCTAATATCTAACACACGCTCCAAAAATAACATTGACTACAGAGCTAATCTAACTTCTTTCCTAGGAAATTTAGCTTGCAAGTCACAATGGAACGATGGATCTATTGCCAAGGGTATTGTCCTGCGTGCTATGCAGCACAGGTTTCTCGGGAATCAGTCTGAACTTTACTTGCGATTAACAACTGCTAACAAATGTAAGCCTGCGACAAACGTTTCAGCTCCGCTATTGCAAACGCTTTTCTCTGCCATAACCGAGAGCTCAGAATAGATTACGATTGTAAAACACGCTAAACACGATCTGATAAAACAATGTGATTACACTATCTAGATAAGTGGAGTTACTTTATCATACCGTAATATCATTTAAGTCACTAACGTTGCAAAGTAGTACGGTAGAAAAGATTTTTTTATATGGATCTTAGGAACATTACATTTGATATTATGCAGTCTAGTTTACTCTATATTTTTTTGTATATAACATGATCGACACCTCGTCTATTGCACGTACGGTAAATGGATTGTTATATTAAGATTTAGAAGTATGAAGTAAATAGCTTGCAATAGCTAAAGAAACGCAGCTCAAAGTTTAATATAAAGGGCATATAGACATGGCTGGTTCGATTAATAAAGTCATTCTTGTTGGAAATCTAGGTTCAGATCCAGAGATTCGTCGCACACAGGATGGTCGACCAATCGCTAATTTACGTATCGCAACATCTGAAAGTTGGAAAGATAAATCGACTGGTGAGAGACGTGATCGTACTGAATGGCATCGCATTGTGGTTTTCAACGAAGGTCTGTGTCGTGTTGTGGAACAGTACCTTCGTAAAGGATCTAAGGTTTATCTAGAAGGTCAGCTGCAAACTAGAAAATGGCAGGATCAACAAGGTCAAGATCGTTATAGTACAGAAGTTGTACTACAGGGATATAACTCTAACCTCACAATGCTTGACAGTCGGAACAGTGGTGATAACTTTTCTGATAGCAGTCAGGCTGATCTCGATAACAGGCCTATGGCTGGTTCAAGCTTCAATCAATCACACTCACCCACGGACAACAACTTTGATAAGCAGCTAGACGACGAAATTCCTTTTTAAGATCAAATTTAATGTTGATTTCTAACACTATTATGCTAAATGTTAACAGATAGTATAAATTTTCTTGAATCTGGGTGTGGCTCAACAGGATAGAGCAATGGCCTTCGAAGCCATCGGTTGCAGGTTCGAGTCCTGCCACCCAGGCCATCTATGCTAGCTTTTTGATACATTCTTAGTGATAAATATAATATAATTTTGCACATTAACTTTCACCTACATGTCTTAATTTTACTCTTCATCTGTATACGGTCCGCAGGAACTCTTAGTGTTTACTAGAAATTATAGATAAAATTGCGATTTACATAAGACCAATTTAACATAGGACATATGCATACCTTACATCACATTGAATTTTCTTAATGACGAAATATAGTAATTATAAAAGTTGCGGATAAAAGTTAGTACCAACCACTAAGACTTTTTAAGTTTCATTACGACTTTATTGTGTAAGTTATCAATATTCATTAAGGCTGTTAAACTTCCGTCCGTTCTGCACATACTCACACTTATACGTTTGAATTCCATGAGTTTTTAAAAGGTGTTCTCAACCAAGAAATGCCATTTGTGTTATTTCGTATCATATTTAGCCTACGATTTTCACCACTTATATGCTAAGATCAAGGCTTTGTTATCGTTTCCTGCCAATCATTAGCACAGCCTGTGTACATCATTGGCCTCGTTGGTAATGCATGCGCAGCATGCGAGGTTATTTACCAACCCAAATATACCAGTTGTCTCTCCATACTGCCCGGGTAGTATAACAAAATAGATGCGATCGATAAACGATAGAATTTTGCTGCTTACACCGCCTCTCGATATCATAAATAGCCTGATTTTGAGTTAGCCTTTTGTGCCACTCCGTAGCAATGAACTTTCACGATTGAGTCGTCGATCATAACTTATTCGAGATTTAGATCTTCCTCGAATGAAGCTTTAATTATTTTTTCAAACTCTAATTTCTGGCTCATCTGTAAAACCGCTTGAAAAAGCAGTTCCAATTGCCGTGTACTGTCGACATATCATGACTTTGGCTCCAGTGGGTGCAATCCATGAAACCCTTTCAAGAAACACGCGCGTAACAGCACGTGTTTATCCAAGATCTGTTTTTTTGCTACCGCACAAAAGTAGAATTTTGTTCCATAGATCGTCTGTGAAGAGTGTACGATCTACGTTCAATCTTATTTTCTTAACCCTTAATCAGTATTCGTCAAGAAAAGAATTATTTCTAAATGTCAGCAGAGCCTGATAGATGTATTGTAAAGTTATTACTAAAGCCTAAACTGAGCTTTCAAGCTGGGTCAACAGATTGATCTCAAATATCTCATAGAGATCTAACACATTTTTCGCTTGAGTATATTACATATTATGCAACTTTCACAATGGAGCTCTGCAGCAGAGTTACTAAGCGTTTTCGAGCATCATGTACAAGACAACCTTGCTGGTTTCTAAGTCTCGCAGCAAGAAAAAAGCCGGTAAGCTTTAGTCCATCAAGTATTTCGTCCACAGATGGTACACTAGTATGGTTACCAAGAAGAAACTGTGGTAAAGGTAAAAGTTTATCTTTATAGGGCATACCTACTTCATAAGAGATAGCGTTACCCGATCTAGGTGAAACGTACACAAGATTTTCACGTGCTTGTGTTGCAGCACAAGATTCTAGATCTAAACCGTAACCTAATTCATCCAGCAGGGTTAGTTCCCAACGCACATATAGCGCTGGCCAAACGCTCAAATTATTCAAAAAATTTAGTACAAATATAGAAATATCAAACAGTTTTATATGTGGATCTCGCTCCGGAATAAAGCGCATAAGAGCGGTCATAGATGCAAGCATCGCAAGCCCAGAAAAATCTTCTATCACACGTGCAGCATAGCTTGTGCGCAATTCTAACTGAATGCGCCCTAAATGTTGAGACAAGCGGGCATGCCACACTATATCTACATGATTACCTATCTGTAGCAATGCTCGCTGCTTACGAGATTGGCCACCATAAAAAAAACCTAGAATACGTCCATAATTCCGTGTGAATACTTCCACTATCGCTGCTGCCTCACCGTGCGAACGAACTGAAATTATAATTGCCTCATCAGAACATCTCATAAAAATCACCTATGTCAATCTTAGGCATATTTTATTAACCTGTTCAAACTTCCACCAGAGTAACTAGTCAGCTTTACGAGTAAAAAAATACTAACTACATCAGGTAATGAAAATTTACAGTTTCTGCAATATTATAAAATATTTTATTATACTAATATCGCTTCCGTTTCAGAAATCATGACTGTAAGGTACACTAATACTAATCACTAAAAGTGGTACATATGGCGGCTAAACATATGGTAAATAATATATAGCTATGTTCAACTATAAATTTTGAAAGATGTTTGCAATACGCTAAATTCCCGCAATTTTAAGTGCACAATTTCATGTAATAAAATTACGAAAACATTTAGAAGGATTTTAATACCTTGACCTAGGATCTATTCAAACTGAGCTAAACTTACCCTACAGCCTCTAAAATTGATAACTTTAATTCATCTAAACCATGTCTCCATTGAGACGACGTAGAAATAACAATTGGAAAGGCAGCTGTGTAATTGGACACCGCATTTTCAGTGATATTTATACATTGTTTTGTCACCTCTGTTTTCAGTTTATCAATCTTAGTTAATACTACTTGATAAGGTACAGCTACTTCATCCAAGAGGTTGAACAGAAAAAAATCTATGTCTTTCAAACCGTGGCGACTATCTATTAAAATGAATACACGGCGCAACGTTGATCTTTCGCGAAAATAACTTCGTGAAGTCTTTGTCCAGGCCTTGACCTTAGACTTGGGTGCTTTTGCATAACCATATCCTGGCATATCGACCATATAAAAGGTACCATTAATGGGTAGAAAGAAATTAAGTTCTTGAGTGCGTCCTGGTGTAATCGAAGTTCTAGCAAGGTTACGGCGATTTGTTAAAGCATTAATAAGACTGGATTTACCTACATTTGATCGCCCTGTAAACGCGACTTCAGGTCGTTCAGCAATTGGTAAAAGGCCAAGTGAAGGAATACTGCACAAAAACTGCCATTCTACAGGGAAGGTTCTTCTAGAATCAAAAGTATCCCTTATAGCTTCGATAACATCATGCTGCATGTTCGCACCTTGACTAGATCTTTGTTATCATTACTAGTAAATATTGCAAGCTACAGTCTGGTTTAAGACTTGCTCTCTTATACTTTACTTTCTAAATACAACAAATAAGCCCCTTAAACATTTACCAACGACATTAAAATTCCGCTGGATGTTTGCTCTCAGTGGGATATCAACACCCTGACGTTTCATGATGTAATACTGCTGAGCTAGAGACAGAACATTATTCCAAGCCCAATAAATAACTAAACCGGCTGGAAAAGCTGCTAGCATAAAGGTAAAAAGTATAGGCATCCAGTTAAAGATCTGTTGCTGCACTGGATCTGGCTGTTGCGGATTTAGTTGCATCTGAACCCACATAGTTACACCCATAATTAATGGCCATACCCCTACTACCAAGAAATCAGGCACCGTGTAAGGTAGAAGCCCAAACATATTGAGGAATGTAGTTGGATCTTTTGCTGATAGATCCTGTATCCATCCAAAAAATGGTGCGTGACGCATATCCAGAGAAATGAATAGGACTTTATAAAGCGCAAAAAAAACTGGGATCTGAACTAGCATCGGCAAACAACCTAAAAGAGGATTAATCTTCTCTTTCTTATAAAGCTCCATTAACTCTTTCTGCTGTGCAAGCCTGTTGTCTTTATAACGTTCGCGCATGCGTTCCATTTCAGGTTGAAGTTTTTTCATCTTTGCCATTGATTCATAAGATTTATTAGCAAACCAGAAAAAAATCGCCTTTACTACAACGGTTACAGCAAGAATAGCTAGCCCAAAATTACCGAATAGATCATAAAACCACTTTATGCCACCATATAGTGGTTTAGTAATAAAATAAAACCAACCCCAGTCAATCAAATAATTGAACTCTGTGATTTTGTGTGTTCTGCCAGTAATATCGTAAGACGACTCGTATGAATTAATAAGGTCCACTTGTTTTGCACCCGCAAACAAATGAGACGTAGTTGATTTAATGCTACCAGGGGCTATTGTTATAGGAGATAACAAATAATCAGTTTGATAGGCTACAGTCTGAACGCCAGCCTGCTTTATCGGAGCCCACATTTTTGCAGTGAAAGGCTGTGTTTGATCAGGCACCAATGCCGCTGCCCAATATTTGTCAGTAAAACCAAGCCAACCTCCAATTATGTTTTTGTAATGCCTGTCAGCTCCTTGCTCCAATGAAGCGGAATATGTTATTTCTTCTAATTTATCTTCGCCTAGAAATCCAATCATTCCTTCATGTTGTACAAAAAAGCCCTCTACATTAGGAGTTCCCCCACGGTATATCCGACCATATGGGAAAAGTGTAACTTCTAAATCTGTTGTGTTTTCAACTTCGTCAGTAATCTCGAACATATAATGTTCGTCTACAGAAATAGTACGTTTAAAAAGCAAGCCTTCATTATTGTCCCATATTAGTATGACTGGTTTGCCAGGAGTTAAAGATCCTCCAGTAGATTGTTGTTCCCACAAAGTATCTGACAACGGAACTTTTACAGCTGTTGTGGGAGCAGGTGCCCAACCATGCTCTGCAAAATACACGTTAGGTGAAACAGCCGGCGAAAATAATGTTACGTTAGGACTACTGGGCTCGACTGTTAAACGATATTTCTTAAGTGAGATATCATCAATTCGTCCCCCACTCAGATTTATTGAACCACGAATTGAAGGTGTCTCGATGGGTAAGCGCATACTCTGAGATAAAGCCTCTGAGCGTGTAGTAAACGTTGGGATCGGAAGACTGGAGGAAGGCAAACCGCCGTACTCTAAAGCTTCCGGCCCTGGTATTAAGGATGTATCTAGCTCAGGCGATGATGATAATCTTCCTACATAAGCAGCCTGATTTTTATGCTCAGATTGCTCAGCGACCACTTTCTTACGACGCTCTACCTCTTTTTGGCGCTCGGGTCCTGCGTAAAAATATTCCCATGCCAACATAATTCCTATCGATAATAATACTGCCAGCAGAAGATTTTTCTGGTCGCCTGAATCTTGCGCTTTCATTGACTGCTTCCGTTTTGTCGTTCTTAATAATTATGTTTGACACATTGGTCTAATGAAGGTGTGTGTGCGCAATTTGGCTTGTCACAGTTAGAGGGTCGCCGGGCGCGTGCTGATGCAGCCAACCGGCCGCTCGCACTATAGTTATAAAGCGGATCACAATCCATACACTTGCCTTGACTCCCATTCAAATGGTGGAAACAGACAAATGCTGAGCGCATGTCCCTAACCATATCTTTAAATTTTCTATCAAGAGCGGGTTGTCGCGCAAGCACTACATAGTCGCACCTTGAATCAGGAAGAGTATTCTCAACATCGGCCAGGACAGCTTTTAACCGACGTTTGATACGATTTCTTACTGTAGCGTTACCAAGCTTCTTAGTAACGATAAATCCAAATCTAGGTCCATTAACACGATCAATTGACACGCTACTGCGTGTTACAACCAGTTCTTCTTTTTGGTCAGAACCAATCTCGCCTTGTCTAATCTTGCACTCCAATAAAAAAGCAGCTGTAGAGTAACGCCGTCCACCTCTTACTTTCTTAAAGTGCTTGCGCTTTTTTAGCCCTGCGATAACCATAGTGCTAGCCTTAAGCGATGCAATTAAAGATAATTGCCTGATTTTCTAGTTATAGTCTAGGCTGACAATCGACTTCGGCCTTTCGCACGACGACGAGCTAAAACCCTCAAACCACCTTTTGAACTACAACGTGCGCGAAAGCCATGACGACGCTTGCGGACAAGTTTGCTTGGCTGATACGTTCTCTTCACAAGATTGTCTCCAGTTAAAGGTTTAAAAAGTCCGAAAGGTCATTGTACCTGATATTCGTTTACTCAGATCAAACGTTATGTATATACCAGATACCGACTTATTTTAAGTATACGTGTAAGGTATTGTTATGTCAACGTTACACACATTTTGTTACGATTTTGATCGGCTTTTACTTTATTCATTTCTTTAGCATCCGCATTACAGACAAATTTGCCTACATCCATAGATATGTTTTACAGCTAGTAGAACTAGCTCAGTCTCTCACTACAGGACACCCAATACTTGCAGTTTCAGAGAGATTCTCAAAGTTAGTTTATACATTAGAATTTTTCAAGCTTTAGAGTGGTATATAAATGTTTATTGGAAGTACAACCCTTGCAAAATAAACTAGTAATATCATGCTACCTAGAAAGCGACCCTAAGCTCTTTCGCGCACCGTTCGAATAATATATGTCTTCGAACTACAATTTAAGTTAGTTAAACATTCCAGCAAACACCTACTCACCTGATAAGATGTCAACCTGTATCCGGTGACTCTTAAATATTTATAATCAACTATGTAGTCTTATAAGCGATAACACAGAAATGAAAGATATATACATTGCGTTAATGTATAGTATTTCTTTTAAGTGGTGTAGCGTAGCTTATCATTAATGGCACAAAATTAGCGCGTACAGATAAGATGGCCCAACACTTCAGGCCACCCATACTATCGTCGTATCGTTCCGTAAGAACCACATTAGCCTAGTTAACTCTAAGTGCCGTGAAGTGCCATGCAAGGAAAATTAAATTTCAAAATCACTGTCGCCTCCCCACATGTCGTCACCGCCGCCCCAATCTGCGAAAGAACTACCCTCATCGTTAGTCGCATCCTGTAGTGCAACATCTTGCTCTGGAGCTTCAGTGTTCTCGAAAGAGTTGTCCGTTCCTATCTGCTCGGTTGCATTATCTGTAACATCAGGTTCGTTCGCTTCTGAGGGTGTTGCAGCTGTTGCAGGACTAGATGCACCACTAATCAAACTTGAAATACCACTCGCAAGCAGCATACCACCTGCCACGCCAGCTGCCGTCGTCATAGCTTGAGCCATAAAGCCACTCCCCCCAGAAGTTTGGCGACGTCCATCTTGGCGCTCAAATTGTTGTGTAGCAGGCTGCCATGGCGTAGAGCCGCTCTGCGGAACGGAGGACACATTTCGATTCTTAGCTCCGAAAGCTGGCACTCCTCCCCGACCAAAAAAAGATTTCTTATTGCTAGTATGTTTTTCTGAGCGCTGCGCCACCTCACGCTCTAAGATTTGTATACGCTCGTCAGCCTTTTTTAAAGCCTGCTCTTGCACTAGCACCGACTGAACTAACAGGTAAGGTGAGGTAGGATTTTGGCGCATGCAGTTATGAATAAATTCTTCAGCTTCTTTATCAACTTGAACACTTTGAACATTTTGCATACGCTTAAACATGTCCGAGATAAGTTTACGATCATTTGCATCCATTACGTCACGATCCTTTTGAAAAATTTATGATAGATCTGATGTTGGGTAAAAGATAACTTCCGTAAAGGTTTGTGAAAAGCCTAAAGGCTAAAAAAAAATGTCTAAGAAAGTTAATTCGTTAGTTTTGTCAGGAAGTCACTAACATAAAAATAATATATCTAGTGTAATTTTTCTATCTGAAACTTGCGTTTAACTAGGTGAAATTGTCTGTGCGACTTTAGTTTTTTTTCGTTAACATAACTTTCTACAGAAACGCAATTTTTATTGTAGATATTAATACGATGTGAGATCATATCATGGCATGTTATTTCTTAAGTCGCATTACCGTGAAGGAGAATTAGTAACTTCACATCAAGAGCAAAGCTTTCATTTGGCCATTTTTTTGTGTCAGAGATACTAAATACAATATTAGGGGCTGAGTAATTCCACTAGTTTAGTGTTAACTCAGATTTAAAAGATCATGGCAACGCGTATACTACCATCAGTAGCAGAAGATCCCGGGGGACTCTCTCGCTATCTCGAGGAAATCCGCCGTTTTCCAATGCTGGAACCAGACCAGGAATACATGCTTGCAAAGCGCTGGCAAGAACACGAAGACATGGATGCAGCACAGAAACTAGTAACTTCTCACCTGCGTCTTGTTGCAAAGATTGCAATGGGTTATAGGGGATACGGTTTACCAATAGGGGAAGTAGTATCTGAGGGAAACGTAGGGCTGATGCAAGCCGTAAAACGTTTTGATCCCGACAAAGGCTTTCGACTTGCAACATACGCGATGTGGTGGATCCGTGCATCAATACAAGAATACATTTTACGCTCCTGGAGCCTTGTGAAAATGGGTACAACAGCGTCCCAAAAAAAGCTATTCTTCAATTTACGTCGTACTAAGGGACAACTTCAAGCCATAGAAGAAGGTGATTTGAAGCCAGATCAGGTAGAAGCTATAGCAAGCCGCCTCGGTGTTTCTGAAGACGATGTGGTTTCAATGAATCGTCGCTTGGGAGGAGACACTTCATTAAACGCTCCATTGCGAGCTGAGAACGAATCTGGAGAATGGCAAGACTGGCTTGTAGATGAAGCTCCTGACCAAGAAGAAAATTATGCTGAACAAGAAGAACTTAATAAACGCCGCGCTTACCTAGCTAATGCCATAGATAACCTAAATGATCGAGAACGCCGTATATTCGAAGCTCGTCGTTTATCTGATCACCCTTTAACTCTCGAGGATCTATCAGAAGAATTTGGAGTAAGCCGTGAGCGCATTCGCCAGATCGAAGTTCGTGCTTTCGAAAAAGTACAAAAAGCCGTTCACAACCTTGCCCACACTGATGGACTAACTTCTACCTCTTAGAAAATAAGTTTATTCAAAATAAGAATATTGAATTTTAAGTTTACTTTTCGAATTGGATCAAAATTTTTGAGGCAGCTGTGAGTTGTACAAGTTTGATCCTTCTATTCTAAATAAACGATGTAAATACAGTTTAGATAAAACGCAGGTTACACGTTTAACAAAACTGCTTATAAAAGGAATTAAAGATTATTGACCATGTCGCGTTAATTTAATCGATCATGAGTCCCAACTCACTATGCATCTCTTTCTTCCAATACATCTTATATTGCCAGAGGTAACTAATTACCCCACTTCTTACAAAATCTATTGCATCTTGACTACGCTTATTTAGAAGCAGCAAAAATACTCTGGGCAAAGAGTGCCATGTTCCACATAGGAGTACTAGGTTAATTACCGTTAGTATAATAACCAAATGTATCGATCGGACTATAGGTTGTATCTAAATTAAACAGATCCATAAAAGCACAGGAAACATAATCAATAGTCTCACCGTCAGTAGATACGATGTCAGTATTGATAACTCAATGAATAAAGCCAACACTCATCCATTTCGCAACTAACGTTGCTTGACCATCTATAACAGCCTCTAAAAATATGGCTAGATAATTCTGACTAGTTATATAGTTTACCAAAATTTCGAGTGGTTCAATATCACGGCGGGCAGCAAGAAATGGAACGTGCCAGCGCAAACAAAATTCGTGGATACACGTGCCAGAACAGTACTTTGTATTAGTCTTTCACGCTTAATTTGCTCACCACTTAAGATCACATTTAAAGCTCGTATGGTCAGAATACCAAGAGCAGCCATTGCCTCACTTGAAAGTATAATCAAGCAACACAATACCTATCTTGACACAGTCGTTGCTCTTGCGAGATATAGAGGTAGGGGTATAGGTCCAGCTCTTATTATTTGCATATCATAACGATTTACAACTTCAGATTTTACTTCAACAAGCAGAATGGCACGTCCATCGCAAGACTGTAGAACCCAATTTCCTAATCAATAACTAGCATACTTAATTGAAAGAGAATCGGAGTCTTACAGAAGACGGTTTTTAGTAAGTATCTACACATACTCAACGGAAATGATGCGGTCGATTTCTAATCCAGTATAATAATATAGCCCATGGTTAACGGCAATAAGACTAGGATTAATAATTAGAGTGGACTTAAGACGACCACTAATGCTTTCCGGCAATAGAGCACGGATATTATAGAAACAAGACTAAAGAATGTGATCGATCTGATTCACTCACTGATGTCATTTTAATTGCTCAACCGAATTGTCTAAACCTTATACTGCACAGCAGCCACAACGAAAACTCAATGTAGGTTAATTACATAAAACAAAACAATTACATCACTAATAAAACAACTTATCACTTCTTAATAAAGACAAACGCCAAATCATGTAAGTTACTAGATCATAGCAGTCAACCTTAATACAAATGTTATGAACGCTAATTAAAATGAGTATTTCATAGTATATCTTATGCTCCGATTTAATGTACTGGATACGATTTTAAGAAATTAAATCTAAAATTGACACATAATAAATAAGTGGTTTCAGACTAAAAGATATTTGAGTAAATTTAACACCTGAAACCACATTAAGTTTAAGAAAGGAAGCAACAAGATTAATTACACTATTTTATCACGCAATCCATATATACTCTGATCTAAAAGCTTGCTTGATTTATCACCTTTAAGTTTACCTTTGAATATGTGGGTAGACGCAGACACAGCTCTGTCGATAGCAGAGCTTCTCACCTCGCTCAAAGCCTTCTTTTCTGCGCTAGAAATTTTTTCTTCGACTATCCTAGTGCGACGCATTATAGATTCTTGAAGTTTTCTATGTGCATCAGCCTGAAGTGCGTCAGCCTCACTCTTCGCCCTTTCTAGAATTCGGTTTACCTCAACCTCTACATCTTTGCATTTACGCTGATAATCAGCGAGCAGATTTTCAGCGTCCTCGCGCAGACGTTTGGCCTTATCTAATTCCGATCGAATCGCATTCGACCTGTCATCAAGTGCTTGAGCAATCAAACTTGGAACACCCTTCACCATAAGTAAAAGCACAAATATCACGAAAGCTGCGCCAACCCAAAACTTTGGATCAGCAAAAAGTCCTGCATTAGCCGCTGCAAGCATTATAGTTACTCCGTTGCTAGTGACTGCTGCATGGCGATTGCCATATCAATCTCAGCATCGCTCACATCGACATCAGCAAGCCTTGTTATAATTTCACCAACCATCTCAACCACAATGGCATCGATATGATGCACCGCGCGCGTTTTTGCGAGGCCAATACGTTCCTGAGCCTCAGACATCTGACGGGCTAGATCTACTTCAGACTTAGAATGCCCTTCAGAGACCTCAGCCGCTACTCTCTCTTGGGATTCGGTGACTATGATTTTGGCTCGCGCATGAGCTTGCGCGAGTTTTTGTTCGTAAACCACTAAAGCCTGATCCGCCTCAACTTTCAAACGCTCAGCATTATCAAGATCGCGTTGAATGTGAGTTTGACGCTCCTCGATAACTGAAGCAATGGAGGGCAGCGTAGTTCTAGAAAGCACTAAGTACATGAACCCGAAAGTGAGAGCCAGCCAGATAAGCTGCGGCGCCATATCAGGAACATTGAACTGCGGCAGGCCAGTTTGCGCTACTCCAGGCGCTGCGGCAAGTACAACAGTTAAACAAGTGAGCATCGTAGATCTCCAGTGACCATATATATTACGTATTATAAAGGATCAATGTTCCCAATAAACGTAGCAAGCGATACCAGCTACACAGATCAACCAAATAGCATGATCAAAGCAACCAGCAGGCCGAATAATCCCGTTGCCTCTGCTAGAGCAAAGCCTATGAGTAGGGTTGTAAACTGTCCGGGTGCAGCAGATGGGTTGCGCAAGGCACCAGTCAAAAAGCTACTAAAAATGTTACCTATACTAAGGCCAGCTCCGATGAGAGCAAAACTAGCCATTCCTGCACCGATAAACTTAGCTGCTTCTGAATCCATAGTATTCTCCTTTTTATGAAAGTTCAGAAATTAAAGTCAAAACAATGCCGTACCAATTAATCACTAGCGTGTATTAGCGCAAAATGTGATCTAATGGTCGTGCATATTGACAGCATCATTCAAATAAATGCACGTCAAAACTGAAAAAATAAAAGCCTGAAGAAATGCCACCAATACTTCAAGTGCAGTGAAAGCGACAGTCGCGAGTAGTGGTATAAATCCAAACACCCCAAGGCTCACTATAAAGCCTGCAAACACTTTTAACATGATATGTCCTGCCATCATATTAGCAAACAACCGCACCGAAAGACTAACTGGACGAAATAGATAAGAAACTATCTCTATGGGCACTATAAGAATTAGAAGTACTGTAGGCACGCCCTCGGGGGCAAAAAGTTTGGTATACCCGACACCATGACGAGCAAAGCCTATCATAGTGACAACTACAATGACGAAAGCAGCTAACGCAAAAGTAACTGCGATGTGACTAGTCACAGTGAAAGAGTAGGGAAGTAAACCGAGCACATTGCACGCTAAAACAAACGTAAAAAGCGAGAATACAAAAGGTAAATACTTAATGCCTTCGCTACCCACATTATCACGAAGCATGCCAGCAATAAATTCGTAACTTAACTCTGCAATTGACTGCAATCGAGTTGGAACTAAAGACCGGCTTGACATCGCTATATTTAAAAAACCTACCACCGCGACCACGGCTGCAACCATAAACATTGACGAATTCGTAAATGATGCGTCAATGCCATACACATTAAGCTCAACATAACGCTCAATCTGGAACTGACTCATCGGATTATCAGCCAAATTCACCTCCCCATAATTCAGTCTTTATTAAGTCTTAGCACCGTTATTACTTTTAAGTTCAGTAAGAACGACGCTTTCGTGCAGGTTAGTCTGAGTATGAATACGCTTAGCTATTCGAACTACATTAGACATACCAGCTGCAAAGCCAACAATAACGAATGTAACTAAGAACCAAGGACTCGAGGTACCGAGATAATGATCGAGTTGATAGCCAATAAGAAAACCAATGCATACACCAACAACTAATTCTGTGGCAATTTTTAAAGCCTGCGATGCTGCAGATTTATCGGTTTTTCTCCTCATTGATCTTGGTTCCGCGTCGTTTGGTGCCCATCTTCTGTACGTTTCTATTTTCTGCCCAAGTTCATTAGACCGTTTACTAAGATCTTCTCTGTCTTTAGGACTCAACAAATATGAACCTACTCTTTAGCTACGTTGACAACCACAACCCATTCACTTTTCCCACATTCGCAAATGCACGCCGAATGGTGTCTGAATGATTTAAAGCTAAAAGCGCCTAAGCGGAGTGTCAAGATAATGCTGTACAATGTATTTCATTAAGATCTATGGCGAAAGAGCGCAGTAGCGTTAACAATTCATTTTTGACGACACAGCCTACATCACGAAAGCGCAAAACCTAAGTTCGATGTCAGCTATTTCAAAAAAAGCAAGAAATCGCAAAGAGTGTCTTTCTGAATTTTTTCGTGTAAACCAACTATGAACAGTTAACGATGCAGTAATACAATGCTTCGAACTGTATACTATTGAAACCTATTACATTAATTCACTCAGTAGCACATAATATCTAAATGTCATTATAAAAATTATTGAACGCGCAACACCCTCGATGCTCAGACGTCTAGTAGTATGTGATGTATGAATTAAATTATTAAATTACGCGAACAAATAATGCGTGCAATAGCGTTTGTTATGAATAAATAAAGTATAAAATTTTATAGTGATGAACTCACACAACAACTTTTTATTAGTCACCTATACGAGAAGCAAAATGCTAATTGCGAATCCATCATCAAGGAGTGCACAACTAGTCAAACCCTAATACTCGAAGTCATAAACACTGCCCGAAACTACTTGCCAAAATTAGTGAACAAGTAATAGCGAGGCTAATTCGTAAAGCTAGATTATGTCGGTCAATCTAATCTATTATTATGGTTTGAAGTGATTAGCACTTTAAGTTCTGCAAGCTCACATTGTATTGCATCTAATCGTTCATGCACGCACTTCTCTTCATGATTAATTGCCCCTGAATCAAGATCCGTTTCTTTGTTAACATTCTGCATGGAATCTACAATAATTCCTATAAAAAGGTTTAGCACTGCAAAACTTGTAATGATAATAAATGGAACAAAAAACAACCAAGCAAAAGGAAACAGCTTCATAGTAGGTCTAACTATTCCCATAGACCAACTTTCCAAAGTCATGATTTGAAATAATGTGTAAGCTGATGCTCCAATTGTACCAAACCACTCTTGCATATGTGGATTATCATAATGCCCAAACAACTTGGTTGTTAAAACAGAAGAGATATAGAAAACCAAAACCAATACACCTATAACAGAAAACATGCCTGGAATAGAATGGCCTATGGCAGAGATAACACGTCGTAAAGATGGCACCACTGATAGTAATCTCAAAACGCGCAATATTCGTAAAGCACGTAGTATTGCAAACGGTCCTGCTGAAGGAAGCCAAGAAGTGGTAACAATAAACAAATCAAAAACATTCCAGCCTGACCTAAAAAAGTAAATTCTGTAACAATAAAACTTTAAGAGTATTTCGAAAGAAAACATGACCAATATTATGTTATCTATAATACAAAGTACTCCGCCATAAGCAGTTATAAAAGATTTGTTCGTTTCCAAACCGAGCGTGACCGCATTAACGATGATCAAAGACGTGATGATGGTTACGAAAATTGACCCTTCAATGAAATTCACTAATCGTCTACGATTATATAATGATACCGGCATTGGGTGAGGACGAACCATATAATCTCCACTACAAATTAAATTTCAATACAGACGTAGGCATGAATAATTGACGTTAACAAAGATTTTACTACTAGTTTTAGATAATTTGGGTGGTATCAAATTTCTAGTAGTTACTATACTGTAAGCTAAATCGACGCAGTTAGAAGTTACAAGCTTAGTAATTAAAGCGACTAATTAACAAAAAGTAATATTACTAATTTTGACATGAAAAAGCTTACATTGCCGATTTTAATCTATTGGAGCTAAGAAATCTTAAGTAAGTGATGTAGTGACTGCTCAAACAATAAAATAAAGTTGATGTAGTGTTACCGACTTGTATCTATTCCTTGCTTCATTGTGCAGCAAACACGATAGTGCATCGTCGATCATGTATATGCAGGAAGTTGTTGATTTAAAAATTACACTATACCAATAGTGTATACATTTAGAAAAAACGTTGGTATTTTAGTATTCACACAATTTTTTTTCATAATCCCACGTGTATATTGTTCAACAAAAAACACGACAAAATGTGACGTGAACTTATTAGAACAGATGTCCACTACATCTCTCGACTAATATTTAGCTGTAAATATGATTGACTGACCCAAATCGCCTGACATTTATTCAAACGGAAAAAATTATAGGAATTTAAGTTTCGGATGTATTAATCTTGCATCAGGTCTACATGCGTTATCGAAAACAACCTTTCCATTGACTACAAAGGCAGATCCGCTTGAAACAAGCCTAAGGGCTAACGGATAGATTTCATGCTCTACTTCCAAGATTCTTGCAGCTAACGTATCAGGTGTATCTTGCTGTAGAACCGACACAGCGCCTTGGATAATTATGGGTCCGGAATCCAATTCAGAAGTTACGTAATGCACAGTACAGCCAGCGATTTTAACACCTGCTTCAAGGGTTTTTGTATGAACATTTAAACCTTTAAAAGACGGTAGTAATGAGGGATGAATATTTAAAATACGGTTTTTCCAATAAGAAATGAATTTAGGTGTTATTATGCGCATGAAACCAGCCAAGGCAACTAATTCGACACCGCTTGCAACTAATAAGCTGTGTAGTGCGCATTCGAACGCTTCACAGCTCTCGAAAGTTGTATCATCCAAAACTGTGGTAGTAATACCCTGCGCCCTCGCCCAAATTAGACCCCGAGCATCAGGGCGATTAGAAATCACATGCACAATTTTAGCTGGGAAATTGCTATCGTGCGCGGCCCTAACTAAAGACATCATGTTAGAGCCACGTCCGGATATTAAAACAGAAACTGGGACGCGTGTTTGTTCAGTAGTACTATTCATTGTGATAATGTCACAATCTCTTTGAAACAACAAAAGACGTGCTGATAATGAGAGTTTTAGTCTCGAGCGCAACCAAATATACGCAAAAAAAATTATGTAACTGGTGAGCAATAAAGCAAGGATTTCGATATCTACTACATATTATGTATTTTGTAGAGATCCGAGCGATCTTTTGGCAGTTATCAAGCAAATTATAGAAATACGATTAACAATTAGATACAATAACTCCTGATTTTTAAAGTTTTTACAAGTACTAAATAACTAAATTTTTATCGCAAATAACTGACGTATGGTAATACACTACGACTTAAGGCTAAACGTATCTTGAAACACCCTTTATCGGATAATACCTCTTCACCGTCTCTTATACACCTCCGTGTTAAACACCATTAAAAATGGCAATTTAACTTTTTATTGATAGCATTACGAAGCATGAACATAGAAGGCTTGCTTAGTTAAATTTAAAGCTTTTTAAATAATGCAAATTCAATACTGCACAAGCAATGAAATCACGCTATTTCAAATCTTATTCGATTGTAATGTGTTAATTCGAATAAAACATGTTGCGGTTATTACAAATTTAAAGTAGCTATGAAATCAACATCATGTCTCCGTTATCTTGCTTAACTTTCACATAAGATTGTTATAAGTGATGGTCGCAAAACATGCCATGCTAGTGAGACTAGGTATGCAACTTTTCTCTAAACGCATTATTTGTTACGCTGCTTTATTTGCTTTATTAACCTTGATTGAAAGCTCAGCAACAATAGCAGGTGATACATACACTGTTTCTGGGTTCCCTGTTGAATCAAAAGCTGAGAACGCTGTCACAGCAAAAAAGTTAGCCATAAAGCAAGGTCGCAAAGATGCCTTCCGTTCACTTTTAAAACGCATAGTACCCGTTTCAAAGTACGGCATTATAACTGATTTATACAAAATTAATCCAAGCCCATTAACTCTCAGCATTGCTATACAATCTGAAAACAGTTCCTCAACGCGCTATATCGCGAGTTTAGATTTTACATTCTCTAAATCTGCTGTGCAGCAAAAGTTGAAACACGAAGGCATCGAGTTTATTGATGTGATAGCCCCCATTGCTGTAGCTATTCCCATTTACATCTCACCTAATTTTGATGAAAACAATGTTATGAGTGCTGCTTCAGGCAACCAAATTTGGCAGAATATTTGGAATAATCTTGACCTAAAAAATTCCATTACACCATTAAATATACACCGTGTTCCTAAGAAACTATACGATGCAACTATGCAATCCTTAGATAAAAAGCAACTTTCCACGTTTCACCTACTTATGCAACATTATCAACAACCACGCATTTTTGTTATGTATGCTATTCCTGATTTTCAATCACAGCGCTTAAATATTGTATTGGCGGGTCGTGATGCTACTGGTAGCTTCAATCTCAAACGCCAGTACCATTTAGATTCGAGAGATTTAACTTACACGCTAGAGTTCGCAGCTGTAATCTTACTCGGCATTATAGAAGGGCGTTGGAAGGAAATAAATAGGGTTAAGTCATATTCTCTAGAAGATACTAAAACACCTCAGGATGTTGAAATTTGGGTTGAGTTTAAGACTTTAGTACAATGGCGGTATATACAAAAAATGCTGCGCGAGCTGCCTGGAACGACGTCTCTCCAAACAGGTGGATTATCAACGAACGGTGCACATTTAAAATTACGATATTCTGGTGGGGGTGAAGAACTTCAAAGTGCCCTTGCCCAACAAGGCAGATCTCTCAGCTTCGACAGAGGAGTTTGGGTGTTGCGTTAACACGTACAGGTTTAACTCTAATGAGTATGAGGCTAGTGCTGAGTTCACCGAGGAGCCCATTCACTACAACAACATAATCTGCAATTCATGCTCCTTGTATATCTGAATACCCTACTTAGGACAAGAGCACATGCCATTTATACCTGACTCACCGTATGTGCCACCTAATTCTTTTTAATACTGCCGCATACAACACGCTGCAATGAATGAGCCAATCATGCGACGAGAAAAACAACAGCAACGCCAAATATTATTTTGGGCGGCCGCAACAACCCTGACAGCACTGGCAGCACTAGCGTTACAGGAAATTTTGTTTCCATTTGTGATAGGCAGCGTGCTAGCCTATGCCTTGAATCCGATTGTAGATCGCCTTGAGAGAATTGGTCTACGTCGTGCTATGGCATCTGCTATTATCGTTGTGCTTTTAGTTTTTGCCTTTGCTGTTATAGTAATAATACTCATTCCGTTATTAATTCAACAAGCTCAGCAAGTAATGGCATCTTTACCGAGTGATATAGAAAACATCAAGCCTGTGTTGCAGAGCTGGGTGAAACAGAAACTTGGTAGTCACTTCGAAACTGTTCGCATTAGCATAGAACACGTAATTCAAGAAACTCAAAAGCATTGGGCCAGCTTGGCCAGAGGCATTGTGCAAAGTATTTGGAATGGTGGCTGGGCTATTCTCGACTTGTTAGCAGTTACATTGATAACACCAGTTGTTATTTTTTACCTTTTAGTTGATTGGCCAGTAATGCTAAAACAAATTCGAGACTATTTACCACGAGATCATGAAGTTACGATACACAAATTATTTAGGGATATTGATACTGTTCTTGCTGCTTTTATTCGTGGGCAAGGATTGGTCTGTCTTGTATTGGGCTTGTTCCATACTACATGCCTCATAATAATAGGCCTACGTTATGGTTTGCTAATAGGCATTGCAACCGGAGCGCTAAACTTTATCCCAATTGTGGGTTCTACGATTGGTTTTTTTGCGGCTTCACTTCTAGCTATTATTCAGGGGTGGCCAGACCTAACATTACTATTTTTCGTCTTTGCAATTTTTGCTACCGGACAAACTTTAGATGCATTTTTATTAACACCGAGGATAATAGGTCGAACAATCGGACTTCATCCAGTTACACTTATACTATCACTTTTGGTATTCAGTTACCTATTTGGCTTTGTTGGAACGATTGTAGCGGTACCATTAGCCGCTGCTATAGGGGTTCTACTTAGGTTTGGTCTAGAAATATATCTGGGAAGTTCAATTTACCAGGGCCAAGGCATTAAAATTGTTAAAAAGGATTGAAGTACTTAT
>JABSQE010000045.1 GCA_013214245.1 Hyphomicrobiaceae bacterium | reverse complement strand
CTAAAACGTTTTGAAGATGATGGCAGTCTTGAGGATGATTTGGGTGTTTTGGAATTGGTGGTCCATGGTGGCTTTCATAGAGTGGAATTAGCACTGCGTGATACTATCGACAATTTCCCTTACATACCATTTAGAATATTATTGCGTCTCCTTGTTTTTCCTTTAGGTGCTCGTTGCAAACCAGCTTCAGATAAATGTGCTCATTATGTTGTACGCAAAGCACTTGAACCCGGAGATTTCAGAAATCGAATGACACGTGACATCTTTATATCTAATGATCCAAATGATAGAACTGGAATACTCGAGATTGCATTGGAAAAGGTTACAGCATTGCAAGATTTAGAGCTTAAACTGCAGCGAGTTAAACCTGCACGTTATTTCGGGAGTTTAGATTGGCTTGAGGACGCCGTTACAAAAAATGTTATTACCGATGATGAAGCGTCACTATTGCGTGAAGCAGAAAGGCTCACTGAAAAAGTCATAGCAGTGGATGACTTCGATCCCGTTGAATTTGAATCTAATTATGCCACTACAAATTAAAGTTCCAGTATGCATTACGATACCAAATTATAAAGTATTTACTAGTAGTTATAATTAACGTTACAAGCAGGAACTTACCGATGGCTAATGAACCACTTGATCTAGTTGACTGGCGCTTCACGATCGATTTTGAGGGTATCGCATGGGCAGTTTTTGATCGTGCTGGTGAAAGTGTAAATGCGCTTGGGCGCCGCCCTCTTGAAGAATTGGAGCATATTATTCAATGGATTGCAGCGCAAGCTAAAGTAAACGGCGTTCGAGGTCTAGGTATCTTATCTGGAAAAGAAAATTGTTTTGTTGTGGGGGCAGATATAAATGAATTTGATGAATTTGATACTGAAGAGAGTGTAAGTAGCACCATCAATACTGTTACTGAAATCCTTAACAAGATAGAGGGACTCGAGATTACCGTAGTGTGTGGCATAAACGGTGCTTGTCTTGGCGGCGGCTTAGAATTAGCCTTAGCTTGTCACTACCGTGTAGCTACAAGTGTTGATATTACCAGGATTGGATTTCCAGAAGTAAAACTTGGTATTATACCAGGTTTCAATGGCACTGCTCGTGCTATCCGGCAAGTGGGGCCGGTTTTTGCTCTGCAAAATATGCTTAACGGTTCAATGTTAAGCGCAAGTGTAAGTCGGAAAGCAGGTTATATCGATGAGCTTGTTGAAAATAGCGCGCAATTGCGTTGGCGTGTACGGAAGGCTATTTTAAGTGAAAGCAAATCCCGTCCTGTAAAAAGTATAAGCTTTATTATGACTAAATGGCCCTTTCGTAGCTTTATCGCTAATAAGATTTCGAAAGAGGTAGGTAAGAAAATAAACCCCGAGCATTACCCTGCCCCGTTTCAGCTTATCAAGCTTTTTAAGCACTGCGGGGGTAGTCATAAGGCTTTAAAACTTGCTGAAACAAAAGCTTTTGCGCCATTGATGTTAAGTGAGACTTCACGAAATCTACGTCGGGTGTTTAAGCTTTCAGAGCAGCTAAAAGCGCAGGCTCCCAGAAATATTAGATTTAAGCCTCTACGTGTGCATGTAATAGGGGCTGGCGTGATGGGTGCGGATATAGCTGGCTATTGTGTTGCAGCTGGTATGCAGGCCTCATTGCAAGATTTGTCAACAGACATCTTAAAAAGCGGTTTAAAAAAACAAGAAAAGCTTTTTAAGAAACGTTTTAAAACTTCGTCTGAATATAATGCGGCAAAATCGCGTTTAATAGCTGATCCTGAAGGAAAGTATATCGCGCGCGCTGACATAATTATAGAAGCGGTTGTTGAGAAACTTGACGTTAAACAAGAGCTTCTTGCTACTATTGAACCAAGCTTAAAACCTGGTGCAGTTCTTTGTACAAACACATCGTCATTGATGATTGAAGAAATTGCTAAAAAACTTCAGGATAAAGATCGTTTGATAGGCATTCACTTTTTTAATCCTGTAGAAAAAATGCCACTTGTAGAAGTTATTAGGGGAGTTGGCAGTAGAGATAAGGATATACACCGCGGTTGTATATTCGTGAGATCAATTGGTAAACTCCCATTAATTGTTAAAAGTTCTCCTGGTTTTCTTGTTAATAGAGTTCTTACTCCTTACATGTTTGCGGCATTTCAGCGCTTAGAGGCTGGCGAAGACATGATGCAAATCGACCAAGCTGCCAAGGTTTTCGGAATGCCGATAGGACCTATAGAGTTGGCAGATCGCGTTGGCCTTGACGTTTGTTTGCATGTAAGTAAGATTCTTAATAAAGATTTTAATCTACCAAGTTTAGCTAGATTATTAGCTAATGACAAGCTAGGTAAAAAGTCAGGCGAGGGCTTTTATGTTTGGAAAGACAATGCACCAATAACTTCTATTGTCAATACTGAACAAAGCTATTTATGTCAGCTAGGTCATGAGTTGCTCAAGCCGCTTGTTGTAGAATGCATCAGATGCCGTGATGAAAAAATTGTTGGGTCTAGTGATCTCATAGATGCGGGTGTTATTTTTGGTACCGGCTTTGCCCCCTTTCGAGGGGGGCCTCTTGAGTACGCGAAATCATTTAATAAAACTGCAACTAACTATCACTTTACTTAAAGATGGGCCTAAGAATAATGAAACTATCGCCTGTTATTGTCAAAACTGAAATGTCAGAGATCGATCTATAATGAACCAGATACCTCGACGCGTAGCTATCGTGGGCGGCATTAGAATACCTTTCTGCCGTTCCAACACTTTTTATAGCGATTTATCAAACCTTGCCATGATGACAACAACGATCAACGGGCTAAGTGAAAAATTTAATTTGAAAGGCTTGCATATTGATGAAGTGGTCGGTGGTGCCGTTGTTACTCACTCAAAGAATTGGAACTTGACACGCGAGGCAGTTATTGGCTCAGACCTAGCGACATCAACACCCGGTATAACTATGATCCAGGCTTGCGGGACATCATTACAGGCTGCAACAGGGATCGCTGCTAAGATCGCGTTTGGTGCAATCGAATGTGGTATTGCTATCGGATCTGATACGACATCTGACGTGCCTATCGTAGTTTCTGAGAAATTATCGAGGCGTCTTATAAAGTTTGCAGCACGAACAGGAGTTTCACAAAGAATTAAAGCTTTTAAGGGTTTAACCTTACGTGAATTAGTACCACAGCCTATGGCAGTTGTAGAGCCACGTACAGGCTTGTCTATGGGACAGCACTGCGAACTTATGGCGCAGGAGTGGCAGGTCTCACGGGAGGCACAAGATCAATTTACTGCAGATAGTCATTCTAAAGCATCGGCCGCTTACAGCGAAGGCTTTATGGATGACATGATAGTACCATGCGCGGGCATCTATCGAGATAATAACATTCGAGAGGATATTGATCTAGAGAGACTAGGAGCATTAAACAATGTTTTTGAAAAATCCACTAGAGGAACTCTGTCAGCAGCTAATTCAACGCCCCTAACAGATGGTGCTGCATCTATACTTTTGGCGTCTGAGGATTGGGCTAACGCACACGATTTACCAATCCAAGCATATCTAACCAATTTCCAAACATCAGCGAATAACTTCGTAGATGGCGAGGGTTTACTCTTAGCTCCTACGATAGCCGTGTCTAGAATGCTTGACCGCAGTGGCCTTTTATTACAAGACTTTGACTATTACGAAATTCACGAAGCATTTGCTGCTCAAGTATTGGCTACATTAAAAGCTTGGGAAGATCCAGAATATTGTAAGAAAATAGGTCGTGATTCTCCAATGGGCCATGTTGATCTTACTAAGTTGAATGTTAAAGGGTCGTCTCTTGCTATTGGTCATCCATTTGCAGCTACTGGTGCACGCATTATTGCCAATCTTGCAAATCTCCTTTATGGCCAGAATGATAAGCGAGGACTTATTTCGATATGTACAGCAGGTGGCATGGGAGTAGCAGCGATTTTAGAAGGGGTTAGAAAGGCTTAAATTATCTAAACTATACGATACATGTCTTAGAACACAAGCAAAGTGCCGTATCTTTCCATTAGCATCGTGTACATATCTTTTATAAAACTCTTTGAGCTTAAGATAGTTACAGGCTAATAATTAATGCTACTTGCATATTTGCACAAGCAAATGAGCTGGTCCTATCATAGATGGGCTTCATTTTTGTGTCGGAAATCAATTCTAGCAATTCCGAGTAAGGTGTAGAATAGAGTTCTCAGAGAGCTTCTTGGCAAACGTGTATACAATACCTATTTCTTGTTTGTAGACATCGAGCCTAAATCCTAACCAGCGCTCGATCTTGTAATAAATGAGCATCCGCCGTCTAGGCTAGCATCCAATAACTCCAAAGGGATAGGTATGAACTCAAGTTTTCGCAATCTCGCAATTTGGGTAATCATTGCTCTACTTCTAGTTGCTCTATTTAACTTGTTTTAAAATCAGAGCCTAAGTAACCAAGCGGAAGAAATTTCTTACTCTGAGTTTCTTAACGCTATCGAATCAAAAAATGTTAAAGAAGTTACCATAAAGGGTGATAAACTTGTTGGTAAGTTTGATAATGGCAGAAACTACACAACATTTGCGCCGCGCGACCCCAAGCTAATTGAGCAATTGCGTAACGCAGGTGTGAAGATCAACGTTCGTCCAATTGAGGAGGAATTTTCTCTATTCGGTGTCATCATATCATGGTTCCCAATGCTTATATTAATTGCTGTTTGGATATTTTTCATGCGGCAAATGCAATCTGGCTCTGGTCGCGCAATGGGCTTTGGCAAGTCCAAGGCTAAGTTATTAACGGAACGGCAGGGTCGTGTGACATTTGAAGATGTTGCTGGTGTCGATGAAGCCAAGCATGATCTACAAGAAATTGTTGAATTTCTGAGAGATTCTCAGAAGTTTCAACGTCTCGGCGGACGCATTCCGCGTGGAGCATTACTCGTAGG
>JABSQE010000044.1 GCA_013214245.1 Hyphomicrobiaceae bacterium | reverse complement strand
TTTACGTTCTTGTTTTTCGTGCCAGATTTTTTTGACTTCATCTTGGACTTGCTCAAACGGCTTTTGCATCTCTTTTATTATACTAGAGGTTTTTGTCCAAGCATAGCCTCCATCGGATAGTTTTATGAAATCATTTTCGATATTAATAGCACTCTCAAATGCGCTAAGCATGATTTTATTTAAGTCAGGCGAAGATATAACAAGCTTGTCATTAGTGTCATAACCTGAGCGGTTAATAGATTTAACTTCGTGGAAGGTAATTCCTAAAAGTTTGGCGATTTCTTTAAAAGATTTTCCTGCCAACCTATTATCATCTATACTATCGAGAAGTTTGCGCATTTCATATGGTGCCATGTTATTTATCATATTATCGCGTATCTGTTTTTGTACATCCTTAAACTGAATAACTTTGCTTGGACTAATATCGGTGACTTTAAGTAGTGCTACTGTAAAACGACCTTCTATTGCCTTTGAAATCTCTCCTTTTTTAAGTGTAAATGCAGCTTCTGCAATTATAGGATCAATGAGTTTATCTTTAGAGATTTTGCCAAGATCAATGTCTTCCTCATTAGCCTCATTTTCCTTAGCCACAATGTCAAAATGTTTTCCGTTAATAATATCATTAGAGGCCTTTCGGGCAGCGCGCACTGATCTAAATGGGATTTGCAATACCCTACGTGTTTCTGGTATAGTGTAATTTTTTATGTCACGATAATAACGTTTCCTAAGCTGATTTTTTGAAATTTTCAGTTTTCTTTTTACGTCCGAAAGCGTTAACATAAGAATTTCTACATCTCGGAGTTCGTCAGTCATGAAAAGTGATTTATTAGCGCTGTATGTGTCTCGGAGGACTTTTTCGTCTGGCATGCTTGGCGGTACATTAAAGTGTTTCGTATCTACTACAAAATAGCGAGCTTTGCGCTGTTCATGGTTGAATATCTGATAGGCATTGTACAATGTTGGTGGAACTGTTGTCGCTTCTAATAAAGAATTAATAATATGATCGCGTATAATGTTTGCGCGCCGCATTGTTATAAACTCTAATTCCGAAATCCCCAATCTGTTGCGTGCTTGTATCAGGAGTTGCGGACTGAATTGACCGTCAACTCCGGCAAACAAAGTATCACGGCGAATATTTTCTACTACTGCATTATCGGTTATATGAAGTTTTAAGTCCTGAGCATATGCATTTGAAGCGAGCTCGTTGAGCATTGCTAAAAGCACGCTATTTTCTACTCCGATAGCTCTTGCTTGTTGCGGTGTTAAGTGTTGACCATATTGCGCCGCGATAAGATCTAATTGTTCTTGATAACGTCTCTTGAAGTCATGGGTGCTGATCCTCTGATCGCCCATACTTGCAATGGTTGGATTATCAGTGCTGGTGAATATTTCTGCAATACCTAGGGCAGCGAAACTTAGTATAAGAAGTCCTACAAGAGCTTTAGTAAATAGCGCAGTTGCTGTTTTATGTATTGATTTGAGCATTTTAAGCTTCCTTTATTTCTTAACGGGAGAGCGGTAATGTTTAATACTTTGCCCTCATATAACGGAATTTATGTTATCGTAAACTACCGACTTACTAGTGCATCAACCTCTACTAGCTGTTTCGATTGCAGTTTGTCGGCATAATTAAGGTTAATCGATAACGTCATTAACAAAAGTAAGTTGCACAAGGAGATGTCGTGATTAAGCGATTGGTAGTAGGTAATTGGAAAATGAACGGTTTGGGAAGCACTTTTGTTGAAGTTTCTAAGCTTTCAGATGCTTTGGATCAGATAGACATTAAGAATGATGTGTTGTTATGTCCACCGGCGACCTTGTTGGCAGGGTTGTCGCAAAAATTTAGCAGTTCTAAGCTTGCGTTTGGAGGACAGGACTGTCACTCTCAGGCGAGTGGTCCTTACACTGGAGACATATCAGCAGAAATGCTCAGAGATGCCGGTGCTACTTGTGTAATTCTCGGCCATTCAGAACGTCGTATTCGATACAACGAAAGTAGCAGCGCAATTAAAAAAAAGGCCGCCGCGGCTCACCGTGCAGGTCTTAATTCTATAATTTGTGTTGGAGAGACTTTAGATGAGCGTCAAAAAGGTTTAGCTATTAAGACTATTGATTCTCAGCTGACTGCCTCATTACCTAGCGGTTGCAATGCAAATAACGTAACAGTGGCGTATGAGCCCGTTTGGGCAATTGGCACGGGGCTGACACCATCGGTGCATGACGTTGGTGGAATGCATACTCATATTCGTGATACTCTCTCAAAAAAATTTAAAAATGGAGAGAAATTTCGGCTTATTTACGGTGGTTCAGTCAAGCCAGAAAACGTTTCCTGGTTGGCTGGCGCAGATAATGTTGATGGAGTTCTTGTTGGAGGAGCCAGCATTAGAGCTAAAGATTTTTTGGAAATTATTGTGAAATGTGGTGTTGTACATGATGATTTTAGGTGAGTACGGTCAGATTGTCTGCCTAATAATTTAGGGCACTGATTAGGAATATTGATCCATTAATTTATAGCGTCTTAGACGTTTTGTTGCTAATCTAGAACATGAGAAATAAGGCAGAAAAATTTGGAGCTTTCTAGGATTGGTGAATAAGTGTTCAAACATATGGCGCAATACTGTTTTTCATACTCCATGTTCTTACAATTTAGGCGCGATCCTTTGCCAAAATATCGATTTTAGAGGAAGTTCCTTATTTTAATCGACTTGAAAAATTTAGCAGTTAGCTAAGCAAGTGTTAGGAGTTGATTTTTTTTATATTCTTTTACACAATGTCACTGGTGCGTGATCTTAGTTTCTAAGTTTACATTGTTTACATTTAGCTCAAAGTACTCATATCTCTGCCTGACAATTGTGTTGTTCTTGTAGTTGGAATTTTAGTTCATCGCGCTAGCGATCGTTAATAAAGTTCAATTGATCGCTCTTCTATAACTTTAATTATAAAAAGGTTGATTTATGATTGAGCTTCTACTTATTTGTCATTTAGTAATTGCCTCTCTCATGGTTTTCGTTGTGCTAGTACAGAAATCAGAAGGAGGTGCGCTTGGTATTAGTGGATCTGGAGGAGGTGCGGGTGGTTTTTTAACTGGTCGAGGTTCTGATAACGCCTTGAGCCGAACGACCGCCGGTTTGGCTTTAGCCTTCTTTGCTACCAGCTTGCTTCTATCGGTGTTGCCGAATTTGACAAAGTCGTCCCAGCAAACACTATTCGATAGCAATCCGGCTGTAACCGGAATGTCTCCGCTTAATAAAGATAGTTTAAATAACAATCAATCTGAGCAGGAAGGTATATTAGACGCCCTAAAAAAAGGTAGGGGTGGTCAAGTTCTACCTTCAATTCCTCAAGGACAGTAGAAAAGAATTAGTGTGTAGACTTTTTGAAAGTTTATGCATTAATTTTTTTTGTATTTATAAATGTTGCAATTCACGCTTATGTAAGAATTTTGTGCTAAGATATAACTATGACAAGGTACATTTTTATTACTGGTGGCGTGGCTTCCTCTTTAGGAAAGGGACTTGCGGCTGCTTCTCTCGGTGCGCTTTTGCAGTCTCGAGGATACTCTGTGCGTTTACGCAAGCTCGACCCCTATCTTAATGTTGATCCAGGAACAATGAACCCGGATCAACATGGTGAAGTATTCGTAACTGATGATAGCGCAGAAACAGATCTTGACCTAGGTCACTACGAGCGCTTTACTGGTGTTCCAGCTCGCAGGTCGGACAATACAACAACAGGTCGAATATACCAACAAATTCTGAGACAAGAGCGCAAGGGCGAATTTAAGGGTGGCACAGTTCAAGTTATTCCTCACGTAACAGACGCAATAAAAGCTTTTGTTAAATCTGATACTGAAGGCGTAGATTTTCTTTTAGTAGAGATTGGAGGTACTGTAGGGGACATAGAAGGTTTGCCTTTTTTCGAGGCAATACGTCAGTTAAATAACGAAATGCCTCGCTTGTCCTCCATATTTGTGCACCTCACTCTTGTGCCGTTTATTCTTTCCGCTGGTGAACTCAAAACTAAGCCTACACAACATTCAGTTAAAGAGCTACGGTCTATTGGAATACAACCTGATATTTTGCTTTGTCGCTGTGATAGAACTATTCCAGAAGCAGAGCGAAATAAAATAGCACTATTTTGCAATGTACAGAAAAGTGCTATAATTCAGGCTTTAGATGCTCCTTCAATATATGAAGTACCACTATCTTATCACGCGCAAGGTTTGGATCACGAGGTGCTTAGAGCATTCGGTATTACAGAAGCGCGTGAGCCTAACTTAACCAAATGGTATAATATCTCAAAGGCTTTGTCTTCGGCTGAAGGTGAAGTTACAATCGCTATTGTAGGTAAATATGCTCTTAGGGATGCGTATAAATCTTTAAATGAGGCACTAGTACATGGTGGTTTGGCTAACAGCACCCGCATTAAGCTAAATTGGGTAGATGCTGAGACTTTAGAGCAAGACAAGCAGCGTTTTCATTTAAAACGTTCGAATGCCATCATTGTCCCTGGTGCTTTTGGTGAGCGTGGTGCCGAAGGCAAAATATCAGCTATAAAATTCGCGCGTGAACATGGAGTACCTTATCTCGGAATTTGCTACGGTATGCAAATGGCTTGTATTGAAGTTGCTAGAAATCTTGCGGGTATTTCGGATGCAAGCTCCATGGAGTTCGGTTTTACAGAAGAACCGGTTATAGGTCTAATGAAGGAATGGGGATGCGAAAGCAAACTGGAGCGTCGCGACATAGTTGGGGAATTGGGTGGTACAATGAGACTTGGTTCTTACACTGCAATCTTGTCTAAAGATAGTCGTATATCTTCTATTTACGGTAGTACATTAATTTCTGAGCGTCACCGGCATAGATATGAAGTTAACATGGCTTATCGTGAGAAATTAGAGAATGTTGGCTTAAAAATTTCAGGTGTTTCACTAGACGGTCAGCTCCCTGAAATTATAGAGTATGCTAAACATCCTTGGTTTATCGGTGTTCAGTTTCACCCTGAATTAAAAAGTCGCCCGTTTGACCCTCACCCTTTGTTTAGTAGTTTTATAGCTGCGGCAATAAGGCACAGCCATGGGTATTTATCCAATAATAAATAATCTAGGTTTAAAAAGCAAAAAAATACTGAAGACAGAATAAATCTAAATTTTGATCTTAGGTTCTTCTTAAGATACTTATGATATAATACAGAATTTTCAGAGCTAAGTTGTCTTTCAGAGTACGAACATCAATTAACTTAATTCTTAATTTCTACTGAATTAGAGCCCATACATTCTAATGGTTTGTCTGGGCTCTTGCTTCTTATATCTTAGTTTTATTCGATTTTATCGACAGGCCTTTTTGCTCGAATAGGTCTTGAAGTTCACCTTGTTCGTACATTTCACGAACGATGTCGCAACCACCGACAAATTCACCTTTTACGTATAATTGGGGTATTGTTGGCCAGTTTGAGAAAGTCTTAATGCCTTCGCGTATATCACTGTCTTCCAATACATTAATGTCTTTGTAGTTAGCGCCTATAACGTTAAGAATCTGAGCCACTTTTGCGGAAAATCCACATTGAGGAATTTTAGCAATTCCTTTCATGAAAAGAACAACATCGTTTGAGTCCACGATATGTTGTATTCGTTCATTAATAGAGTTCTGGACGTTCATAATATGTTTCCAATTTAATTTCTAAGTAAGAATTGATGATGTTTGTGTGTCAATCCTTAGTAGCGGTTGTTAGTGCAAATGCATGTAAGGCGTTACCATGCGACCGTTAAAAGCACTATAAACAAGCTGATGCTGCTGGACACGACTTTTATTTTTGAAAGCACTAGATATAACATGTGCGGAGTAATGATTTCCATCACCGGTCAAGTCTTTAATAGTAACTTCGGCGTCCGGGATGGCTGACTTTATTAATTCTTTGACTTCGCTCGATTCCATTGGCATTAGCAGATATCCTTAAATCTTTTTTGTTGATGTTGGATCAAAGCCGTTTTATTACAAACGAGACTTTAAGGTCTCATTATTTATAGAGTGATCCATAGTAATATATGATTGAAGCTCTGTTAATTTTTTGAGCACGATCGCGAATTAACTTTATTTTTTGCCCTTTGCTAAATTAGAGACCATATAATTCTTATGGCCTGTCTGGGCTCTTGTAGCTTTCGTCCTACTTACAGTTGACTTTATCGACAGGCTTTTTTGTTCGAATATGTCTTGAAGCTCGCCTTGCTCTTAAATTTCACGAAGGATGTTACAATTATAAATAAATTCACTTTTTTCTTATGATTAAAAAATTGTCGACCTGCCTTAGAAAAGTCTTAATCACCAAGCTAAAATCATGAATTTATGGCTTAATGTCGGCTCCTAAAACGCTAAGGAAAATGGATAACCTTTCAAAAAATCAATATTTAGGAATTTTAGTAATTCTTTTCTTGAACAGAATAAAATCGTTTGAGCCAAACGATGTATAGTATTAGTTCATTAGTAGAGTTAAGTACGTTTATAATATGTTATCAATTCTTAGTAAAATTGATGAGGTTTATGTGTAGATATTAAGTAGCTGTTGTTGGACGTGACTTTATTTATAATTGCTTTATGTAACATACGAATAGCAACGATGTCTATCACCAGCTAAGTTCTTAATAGTAAGATTAAGATCTCTGCTGTGTTGTAAAGTGCGTTTTGTGATAGAAATTGCGGTTATTTGCAAGTATCAAGATCATTAAGTTTTTCAACAGTTTTCATAATTTCTCCCTTCTATAAGCTAATCAGAGAACGCTGAACTAAAGTTGCTAAAATAAATTGGCGTGATGCATAGAATAAGACAAATAGTGTAGTGTAGTTATTTAAAGGTTATGTTGCGTTGTAAAAAATCATTGAGAATAAGATGGGAATTTAAAATGGCCTATTTTTTGGCAATTGCAAATAGAAAAGGTGGAGTTGGAAAATCTACCGTTTCTGTTATGCTAACCTATGCTTTCGCTTTATGGTCCAATAAAAAGGTACTATTGATAGATCTTGATGCTCAATCTAATTCCTCTCTAATTCTAATGGGTGGTGAGCGTTGGATTAAAGCACAGCGAACATCAAAAAATGTCGCAGCCTATATAGAAGATCGTCTCTATTCAATTGAACAAACAAAGATTTACAATTACATTGAGTACGAAGTAGGTGACATCGAGGTTAGTCCTGGTAAATTGCCTGATATCTCCATTTTGCCTGGATCTTTAAATTTTGAAGATCTACAAGATGAACTAATTACTTATTACTCAAGAAATCAAACACCATTTCGACAAGCAAAAACGAAATGCTCGGAGCATTTTCGTGCTGCATTGAGTTTTGCTAACTCATTTTCGGATATTGTAATTCTAGATTGTGCACCCGGCATATCTAATGCAACGGCCGCTGCACTGAAACTTGCCAATAAAATAATTGTTCCATTCCGCCCTGATGCTGTTTCGCAATTTGCAGTGGACAGAATTTCTCGAATTATTGAAGGTGGTAAGAAATTTGAAGAGGTGTTATCAATACCTGCTAATCGAAGACGCTACGTTTGCCTTGCTAATTATGTTCGAAAAAATAGGCGTGATGGTTTGTATATTGATAATATTGCAGTTGATCATCCGATTCTAAAATCGTTCATTCCAGCAATGCCTGCTGTGTCTGACGCTTTCGATTTTTTAGGTGAGCCACAGAATATGGAGGAAAAGTATGGAGAGGCCCTCCGCCCCTTGCGTGCTTTACACCAAGAATTACTAGCTGTCTTACCCTTTTGAATTAAACCCTAAGTGTTATTAGATTTAAGGATGACGCTAATGAAAAAGCGTGGGAAAGAATTGACAGGTCGGCATTTACATCAATTTTTGTTGCGTTTCTTTGAAACGCAGGAAGATGTTGAACCGGAAACTGCTGAACGCTTCTCTGGGATTCTCGCAGCTACTTTTGCTACGGTGCGATTGCGTCGTTACGATCCAGTTTTTAATGGGGCACGTCTGCGCGGTGACTTTGTTAAATCCTCATTTAAAAGATTGACTTTGAAATCCAGTGGAAAAGTTGTTGGTCCGAAGCCTAGCAATAGCTCTAAAAACTTAGAGAACATCTCATCAAGTAACTCTGATCCCGGGTGTGAAGAGAAATTTGATCCTTACGCATTCTCATTAATACCAATTTTTATCCGCGAAGGCCCTGATGGACTGATACAATGTCTCAATACTATTCATAGTCTTGATAACCTTCGTGAAATTGCACGCCTTCAGCAACTTGCTTTGCCTTTAAATATTCGTTATGGAGATATTTCTATTGATGACGCAAAATCTGCCATTCTAAATGCTGTCCGCAAACGAGTAGCTGATCGCCGTGCTGCTGCAGGTTGATGTATAACTTACAAGTTTTATTGAGCGTCAAGCTTGTAATATAATAGTTATGCCTGCAGTTTTTGCTCAAGCTTCAACTGACTTGCAGCGTGGAGTAGAAAAATAGTACCAATACCAGAAATCCCTGCCATTACTGCGTAGGTTGAGCCAAGTAACGTATCATAAAGCATTCCGGATAGAAATGTCATAAGTCCCATCAATGCTCCTGATCCCAATGCTGTACTAATAGTTTGTGCTGCCCCGCTTTGTGTAGCTGGAACGTGGTTATGGATAACGTTAATCGTTCCTAAGTGGGTTGCAGCGAATGTAATTGCATGGAGACACTGTAGCGGAAAGAGTGACCAAAAAGGAGGATCGAAAGCCATAAAAGTCCAGCGTACAATGGCGCCGATCCCACCTATCATTATTAAGCCTGTAGGTTTGATACGTGTTAAAAGACGACCGGAAATGGAGAATAAACCTGCCTCCATAATGACGCCAAGTGACCATAATATTCCAACCCAATCACCAGAAATCCCAAATGAACGCCAGTGCAGTGTTCCGAAGGTATAAAAAGCAGCGTGAGAGCTTTGTATTAGACCTGACGCAATCAGTATATATAGAAACCAGCGTCTATGTAAGAGCGTTTTTATATTAAGTAAGCCGGTTCTACAGTCTGGTCGTAACGCTATTGTAGAATGGGAATTATGAGGCAGAAAATAAGCAGTTAGCAAAATAAAGCTTGAAGCTACTATTAACATTACTACAACACTTTCGATGCCACAAATAGTAATTATAAATCCACCAGAGATGTTTGCAGCTATAAATGCAAGTGATCCCCAAAGACGCATTTGGCCATAATCCAAACCAAATATTCGGGCGTCAGAGAGGGATTTTGCCTCTATCAAAGGTATCAAGGAGTGTGTAGCTAGTTGCAATACGATAATAAGTAATAGCAACAAGAAGAATTCATTTGTTAAAAGAAGAATAATGGAGGCTATTACGGTAATCCAACTCCCCAGAAGCATTGCTGTGCGGTGATCCAATTTGGTATCAGACCATATTCCAATAATTGGCGTTACAATAACGCGGAAGAATGACGGTGCTGATAATAATATAGCAATTTCCAGTGATGTCATACCACGTCCTGAAAGCCATATTGATATAAAAGGGAGATAAATGCCTATGTAAGCAAAAATTGATCCAAAATATACAGATGTGTAAAAGGCAAAGTTATCAGGCACAAGACTCGCTTTCTTGATAAACTAAATTAGTCGGTTTAGGTTGTTACATTAACAATGTACCTCAAACATTATAGGTTTAGGTTGGAACATTTATGGACAGCAACACTTATAATTAGCTTTCTTCTTTAGCAGTTAGAACCATAGCTGATTTAATATTATGGTTATAGTAAATCATCTTTAGGTTATTTACACTAAATTCGCAGTTAAATTGAGTATCCGTCTGAAAGATTAGCGTGTGTATAGCTCAAAAAGAAGTTTTTGATAGAAACATAATTATTGGAGTGCTGACAGTTTATCCAACCCTGGATAAAGTTGCCGTTGCTGCGATTTTAACTTCACTATTAAAGATTGTGTTACACAGCATTGATAGTGTTTCGAAGTGCTAGAATTTTAGCTTTTCATTAAAGTTTGATTTAGATTCAGCCTTGGTTTTGTGCAAACTTTGTTGCTTGAGTATGAAATTTTATTTATCAACTAAATAGGATTGCCTGTAAGGTTTGGATCTTCAGTTCACTTGCCTATAGTATTCACTGCAATATAGAATTGAGATTACTTTGAATGCTGATATCTCTGAGCATATGTAGGGAATTTATGCGCTTTTAACATTAACTTACTTCACAATTGACAACGAACATGGCATTAATTTTTTCAGTTCTCAGTGGAAATGTAAAACCTAGAATCGTTCAAACCATCTGAGCTAAATTAATCACTAGAATTGTATTTGTTTTATACAGAATATCGTTCAGTATATTTGGTATACGATACACTTTACTATTTAATTTTGAAATGTTTTTCTAAACATAGAGGGTAGACTGATGATGCAGAGACACTTAATTCTAAGTTACTAGTTTTTTTAATGGTCATAACATAACTTTTAATGTTAAGCTCTTACCGTAGTTAGTACTAGAATTAAATACTTAGGCGTATGTTGCTCTAGATTGAGAAGGGTGTTATAGGCGTGGTTTCTCTGAATGCTTTAGAACTTGTTGAAGAAATTTCAGAGAAAGATTATTAGCGTTTGTGTAATAAGCAAAAAAATATGTTAAAATTTAGATTTTTTGTAAAACGTAAAAAATAGCTACTAACCAAACATTAACAAGTGTATACTTTAAGATTAAGGTAAGTACTAATATGCTAAGTAAAGAATGAGAAAAAGCTAGAGCTAACTCTTTTATAGTGACAGAAATCTAAGTCTCGATAACAATAGGAAGACTTCAACTTTCTAAAAGAATTAATTTTACCACCATTTGCTTTTTTTTGTGTTAATAAATTTATAAAGCAGATTTCAATCTCGTTAATTCTACCTTGTCTTTGTTTATTTGATATCTGAGTGATGTTTTAAATGTGGACTATATCAGTTTGTTACTTTTTCGTTGTTTTGAGTAAAATGTAAATGCCTTTAACTCATAGTCCAAAGGCTATCACGATCACTACTTTTTTGTTTCTTTGATAAATTACGTGATCTGGCTATAAGCGTCAAGCTACGGATCATGCAGCTGAGTTTGGTAATATTTGATGTGCTGCTTCTAGTATCCCAGGCTCGAGCACCACGGCGGGAAACTTCCAAACCAATCGCGTGGTAAATTTTAAGCGCCGTTCCAATCGCCCAGGCTGATCGAAAAGGTAGGTGAGACAAGCCATAATATGCTGAGTCATAATATAGCTCAGAAGTTTCTAACAAACGCCCAGCGACTTTTACTAGTGCTTTTCTGTTGTGCACTTCAGTCATCGATTCCGGGTCTAAACCGACTTCTTCTAGCCAAGTACGAGGTATGTATATACGGTTTAGATTGTAATCCTGTATAATGTCTCGTGCAATATTAGTTAGTTGAAAGCCGATACCTAGATCACAGGCACGATGTAAAACCGAGCGATCTTTAATTCCCATCACGATTCCCATCATTACACCAACAACGCCTGCCACATGATAACAGTATTTTAGAGTATCGTTAATTGTTAAATAGCGATAATCTTCAGCATCCATCCTTAGTCCCATTATCAAGTCTAACGGGTATCTTTCTGGTATGCAATGCATATCGGTTACCACCGCTAGTGCTTGAAAAGCTTGCTCGTTGGCATGACCTTGACAAGCGAGTTTTGTCTTATTCTCTAGAGACTCTACCAGGTGTCTAGCTTCTGTGCCAGTTGGGGCTGTTGTAGCGATATCTCTATAACCAAGATCTTGACCGTCCATAACATCATCGCAATGCCTGCACCAGGAATAAAGCATGTAAGTACTTCTGCGAATTTCTTGCGGTAATAATTTTGCAGCAGCTGCAAAACTTTTTGATCCTAGTTCTATTTTCTGTCGGCTATATTCGATTAGACAATCAACTGGTAGTGAATTTTTATATGGCATCAGTAGCTCTCACGGTGTTTTTTCTCTGTAAAGTCAAGTCATCTGATAAAGCAATGTTAAACTTTTCAATGACTGTGTCCGGTATCTTGGATAAAAAGCCTTGTAATCCTGGAATTTAAATTTATGTATCCTGTGATAAGGACAGTTAATTTTAACCGAAAGATTAGCCAAGCTAGTTAAATTCATATGCTCATGTTCCAAATTAATGGTATTCGAATAAAAGATATCATGAAATTCAACAAGATATAATGAGTTAAGCAGTCAACCTCTAGATCATTTTATTGTAAAAAAACGATAAAATTCTTTTTTTAAATGAAGTTAAAACTTCGTTCTTGTCACAATTGCTAACATAAAATCAACTTTATTGTCTTAGTCTTGTGATGTTGGTGTAAAGATAAAAAATATCTAATGTCATTTTTAATTTAAGAGCTTTATCAAGTTGGTTTGGCGTTATGTTAAACGAAATTGTAAGGGTTAATTCACAACGATTTATTCCCCAGCCAATGAAGGAACTGCTTTTTTGCTGGGCAGTGCAATTAAGTGGATTATTACTTGTATCAGTTACTAGTATTTTATGGTTGTCATTGCTCAGCTGGTCGGGTTCGGATCCGAGTATCAGTATAATAAGTAATGTTGTACCCGCTAATTTGCTTGGATCTCTAGGTGCAACAATAGCCGATCTTCTATTACAGTCCTTTGGACTAAGTTCGGTCGTTATTTTGTCCTGCTTTACCCTTTGGGGAATTAATTTCTCTATGGTAGATCAAATTGATAGATTTGGTATTCGGATGGTATTGGCGATTTCTTCTGTTTTGACAATATCCTGTAGTTTATCAGCTTTGCAAGTGAGTAGTAATTGGGCGTTTCTTCATGGTTACGGTGGATTAGTTGGAGATTTGACTTATAACCTGGTAGGTGGAAGCTTTACTATTTTGTTAGGTCAAGCTGGAGGTGCTGTAGCTGGCTTTGCAATGATCCCGTTTGGCTGTGTTTCTTTAATTTTTGCAGTGGGGGTTGATCTTCACAAAGTTTTTAAAAATGTGATGCTTGCAACAAATGAAGATACAGTAGGTTTAAAACACCACCTTGATGCCGGATCTAAATCGGCATTGCAGGATCCTTACAATAATTTTAACTCGCCAGATTCAAAACTTTTTGAAGATAATCTTTCGGATTTGAGGCGAGTAGACCCAATTGCGACCCCAAGACTGCATAGTTCGGCTGCTAAAGATAATGGCATTATTAACAAGCAATTATGTAAAGATGAAAATTCTAATGACCCACAATCTTATGGAGAATGTGATACGTTAGATGTCCGAAGAATAGCTCAGAGGTTTTCACCCAATAACGCTATGTCTCAACATTCTAGAGATGTTCGCCCAGTAAATTATCCGGATGGTATTGCTCAATCTGTAGTGATAAGCTGTGAAGGGAACTTATCAGACAAACTCTCAATTGATGAAGAAATAAAACCTCTAGAATATTTAGGTTCTGATAATTATAACTTGCCAAGTTTGAATTATCTACAAACTTTGCCGATAACACTTCGCAATAACGTTGTTGCATCTCATAAAAGTGAGCTCAGCCAGAGTGCGGTACTCCTTACCCAAGTGCTCAAAGATTTTAGAGTAAAAGGAAAGATTTCCGACATTCAACAAGGCCCTGTGGTTACACTATTTGAATTTGAACCTGCACCAGGAACGAAGTCATCACGTATTATTTCACTTGCAGACGACATAGCTCGTTCTATGAGTGCCAAAAGTGCTCGTATCGCAGCAATACAGGGACGCAATGCCATCAGTATTGAACTTTCGAATAAAGTGCGCGAACAAGTTTTACTACGTGATATTTTCGAAAGTCAGGACTATCGTAATTGTAAAGCACGTCTGCCCTTGGCTCTTGGCAAGGGAATCGATGGTAAAC
>JABSQE010000043.1 GCA_013214245.1 Hyphomicrobiaceae bacterium | reverse complement strand
TGCACCTCTTTCTTCTACACGAGCTGACACTGCAGGTCTTGGAAATCAGTTTCCTAATAGAGTTCCTGGTATGATAATAGAGGGTGGTGAAATAGGGTATCAGTATTCTCAACAGAATATTCAAAATGACCTAATGCAATCTCAAATCACCAACGAACAATCTAAAAATGCTGCTTTAACGCCTCGCTCTACGAAGTCGACTGTTGCTCGACCTGAGCGATTAGCAATAGCTCCCGTACAAATGCAGAATCAAAGTTTGTCAATAAGTCGTAGTCGTCGATCAAACTTCCCGCCGTTGCCTGAACTTTCGGGTCTTGACAAAATAGGCGTTGATCTTGGTCCTCTTAAAAAAACATCAAGTATTATAATAAATAATTTAGTTGGGCCTTCGGAGAACGATATAAACACCTCATATCAGTCAAGCTCAGGAGCCGCTGAAACGCATCCTCTCGGTTTAGATAAGCCGACTGAGGTAATAGATGCAGCTCTTAACGGTTATGTTACTGTTATATCGACTAAGCTTAGTCGTATTGATGCTCTTACAACTTTTGTTGACTTGCAGCAGCTTTATCCCAGTATTCTTGGCTCTAAAACACCTGACGTTCGCAGTGCTGATTTGACAGATCGTGGATTGGGTATCATGTATCGTGCTGTTGTAGGGCCGCCAGGCTCGAGGTTAGCTGCGTTTCAACTTTGTTCCCGTTTGAAGGAGGTTGGTTACTCGAACTGTTGGGTCGCTCCTTATTAATAGTTGTGACATCTTTTGACAATCATATCCTAGCTATACTTAAATTTTTCTGACTGCTGTGTATAACGCTTTTGGATCTCTGCGGCTATGCTTTCTGTCGCATCTATAGGATGATAACTCCACCAATCTAGCACAGTCATATAGTTCGGTAAATCTCGTGTCGCTCCATATGTTTTCAAAGCATTATGGAAACGTGTGAACTTAGCTGATCCTCCGGACGGTGTAAAGACAAAGACCGGGCGTCCGGTCGCACATGCTTCTCCTGTCATGTTTACCGAATCTGCAGTTACGACTAGAAAATCTGCGTGTGCTAAGAAGCTCGGATATAGGTTGTGGCCAACTCCTTTCCATAGCACTCGTGGCGAACCTGCTGTTGCTTGTTCTACAGCCTTTAGTAATTCCAGTTGTGTTCGCCTTGAGGTGGTCACCATGAAGCTTGCTCCTAAGTAAGCCATTGATGTCAGACTACATTTTAGCCGGTCATAGTCTTTTTTTCTGAATTTAAAAACTGAATTTATACCGCCAAGCATGACAGTGACTCGTGGTGATGGTAGAGCAGATATTTTATGTGGGATATTAGCTCTTAGTTCCGATATACGTTGAGATGAATAACCATGCGGTGATGTTAAAGTTGTAATAACGTTTTTACCGCGTCGCTGATCGTGCTGTGGCACCCATATCAAGTCCGAAATATTAGATCGTGTTTTAGGATCTTGTAGTATAATGGTATAGCATTCTGTCCTAGAAAACTTGTTCAAAGCTCGTATATATGGAATGCTTAAGCGTCCACTTGCGATTGCAAATTTTGGCCAAGGCGGACAAAATTTGCTACCAGGCTGCCCAAAACGTTCCTTAGAGTTTACCATTGACCAGGGTGAAAAAAAACGATTAAAGCCGCTAGGTGTGACTGTTTTTAAGACGTAATCAAGTTCTAGTGAGTCTGCCAAACCACAAGCCTGAACTACAGAGCCAGCTTTACCATCGGTGATAATCCAGCATTTGTATCCCTGGAGTAGATTATGCTTGCTCATTAATTTATTCTATCCTAAATTTTTCAATGTAATGCGTGGTGCGCTAATCTTAACTACATGGCGATAGGCAATAAGCAAATCTCGACGTCGAAATTGTAATATTCTTCGGGAAAATCACAAATATTAAATCCGAGTGATTTAAGAGTAGAAAGCCTAACCAATTATTGAATTAAAAGTAGCGCTTGGTCGCATGGCTTCAGATAGCTTTGCTTTGTTGGGGTGATAGTAACCATCAAGATTAATTGTAATCCCTTGCGCAGCGTTGAGTTCATCTCGAATTACAGATTCATTGGCGCGTAATGCGGTGGCAATTGGAAAAAAATAGTTCTTCAGATCATTATCTTTATCCTGAGCAGCTAAAGCTTCTGCCCAGAACAGGGCAAGATAGAAGTGACTACCACGAGTATCTATCTCGCCTAGTTTGCGGCTTGGAGATTTGTTCTGGTGCAACAAGCGTTCTGTCGCTAAATCGAGCGCCTTGGCAATCACAGCTGCTTTTGTGTTCTGCTTAACTGCTGCCAGGTGTTCTAAAGATGCCGTTAAGGCACAAAACTCACCTAAGGAATCCCATCTGAGATGGCCCTCATTAATAAATTGAGTAACGTGTTTAGGTGCGGAACCGCCAGCACCTGTTTCAAACAAACCACCGCCATTCATTAGAGGTACTATAGAAAGCATCTTGGAGCTTGTACCCAACTCGAGAATTGGAAAGAGATCTGTAAGGTAATCGCGCAATACGTTGCCAGTGACTGATATAGTGTTTTGACCTTTTCTTATTCGATCTAGTGAAAACCGAGTTGCCTCTTCAGGTGACATTATATGTATTTCAATACTTGATGTGTCATATTCTTTTAAATATTTTTTAACCTTAAGTATAAGCTCTGCATCGTGAGGACGGTTAGCATCAAGCCAGAATACAGCGGGTGTAGCGCTAACTCTAGCGCGGTTTATAGCGAGTTTAATCCAATCTCGGATTGCTAAATCGCCTACCTTACACATACGCCAAATATCACCCTCATCTACATCGTGTTGATGCAGGACGTTACCTGCGCAATCTATGACACGTATTGTTCCACATGTCGGTGCTATAAACGTGTGAGGATGTGAGCCATACTCTTCAGCCTTTTGCGCCATTAGGCCAATATTCGAGACGGAGCCCATCTCTGAGGGATTTAACGCCCCGTATTCTTTACAAAACTTAATAGTTTCGTTGTACACTGCTGCATAGCTATTATCCGGTATTACGCATTTTACATCGTGTAAAGCACCGTCAGGTCCCCAGGCCTTGCCACCATTACGAATTATAGATGGCATAGAAGCATCAATTATTACATCGCTCGAAACATGAAGATTAGTTATACCTTCCTTAGAGCTAACCATATAAAGGTCCGGTTGTGCGCTCATGGCAGTCTTAATGTCAGCTCTGATCTCATTACGTTTGGATTCCGGCAAGCATAAAATTTTTTGCTCTAAATCGCTAATTCCTAGGTTTGGGTTAACACCAAGTTGGGCAAAAAGCTTAGAGTGCTTCACGAATACGCTCTCGAGGTAAGTATGAACTGTGTGTCCAAAAATTACAGGATCTGATACCTTCATCATGGTTGCTTTGACATGCAGAGAAAATAGTACATTTGAGGTCCTGGCAGCGACAAATTGTTCCTTAAGAAATGTACGTAGGGAAACGACGCTCATGAAAGTTGCATCAACGATCTCGTCGGTATGAAGTGGTATTTTCTCTTTAAGCACGGTAACGCTACCGTCATTGGCTTCAAGCTCGATGTGTGCATGCCCGGCTTGATTTTTTTTTATAGTAGTAGAGATTTCATTTGAGTAAAAGTCACGTTCAGGCATCGATGTCACATGGGTTTTGCTGTCTGCAGCCCAAAAACCCATGGAATGCGGATTTTGTCTGGCGTAGGCTTTGACAGCTTTGGGTACACGACGGTCTGAGTTACCTTCTCGCAATATTGGATTGACAGCACTTCCCTTAATTTGATCATAAGCCGCCTGAATAGCCCGTTCCTCATCGTTTAGAGGGTTTTCTGGATAACACGGTATAGCATAACCCTGAGCTTGAAGTTCTCTTATTGCTTCTTTAACTTGCGTCAGTGAAGCAGAAATGTTTGGTAGTTTAATAATATTGGCATCTGCTGTTTTCACAACCCTACCCAGTTCGAATAAATCCTTTTCCTTTTGATGTTCTGGTTTAAGGTATTGTGGAAACTGCGCTAATATACGAGCTGATAACGATATGTCCTTGGTGCCAATAGTTATCCCAGCCGGTTCTACAAATGCTTTAATAATAGGTAGGAGAGAACCGCTCGCAAGCTCTGGAGCCTCGTCGACTTTAGTGTAAATAATATCAAATGCATTTATCATGATGGGCTCCATATTCTGCATTTCAAGTATGTAAATCACTCTTAGTAATTCTATATTAGCGCAAATTTCTAGCAACTAAAAGGATAACGCAGAATTAGCTGATATTAAACAATTTAAACGCGTGCTCAAAATACAGCTATGCTTTACTTAGAGTCAAAATTCGAGCAATGTGCAGCAACGCATAAAAGGATCTTTCTAGATATTTGGTGCATAATTTACCTATTTTCATTGATGATATAAAATAAGGAATGACAATTTATGAGTTCAAAAAGTATATTTAATGGATGACCTCTTTGCTAGGTTGTAGCATATGTCTTATGATATGCAGCTTAGCACAAAAGCGATATAAAAATCTGGTTTCATATTTCGAAACAGCCAGCTTTGAATTTTGGCACACAAGTTTGTATGCATCAGCCAACATATATACACATATCCTAAAGCGTAACGTGCTAAGCTAATATTGTTTGGCTCATATCATTCTTAAGATCTTCGATATTTATTTATGGTCTTTGGCTCTTGTCGAAACTGAAAGCTACGTAATGTATTCTATATCCCGCTTTCATCATCTAAAGTCTGCAATACATTATGCATGTGAACAAGTGAACAAGAGTCAGACCTAACTCTTTGATTAGGGGATTAACTTTAACTCGATTACGGTACATACACAAAGGCCAGGACAAAAAAATGATGTTGATTCCAACCGCACGGAAGCAAGTACACACATCTACACCGGTTGTCTTTGACCACAGAACTTTTCAAATTTTAAGAGGCAGAAGTGCACAGGGTTTTCGCGATACAATTTAGTTTTACAATTGTCTTAATGACTTTTTTTCTAGCTTCAACGATTTCATTGAGAGCACAGACCTCTGATTTGGCACAGAAAATTCAAACAAAGTTGATCGCTGACGTGACCCATATTGTGCCTGGTCGTCCTTTTAAATTGGCACTGCATCAAACTCTTGAACCAAAATGGCACACCTATTGGAAAAACCCTGGTGATTCTGGTGAGCCGATCCGAATTTCCTGGCGAATGCCGAAAGATTTCTCTGTCTCCCAGATTTCTTGGCCAGCACCCGAAGCTATTTCTGTTGGTCACCTTATGAATTACGGTTATTACGATGAAGTTTTATTGCCAATGACCGTTTTGCCACCGAAAGATTTGACTGATGATCAAGTTACATTTATTGCTGTTGCATCTTGGCTGGTGTGCGAAAGAATATGTATCCCCGAAAAAGCTACTCTAACTATTACATTGCCAACTACTATTGATACCACTATTGCAAAGCCTAGCATTTATGCTCCAGCATTCGACCTAGCTCTTAAGAACGAGCCATTGCGAGCTGCCTGGCCGGTGAGTGCTAAACTGAATAAGACTCTTCAACTACGCGTAGAGGGTTTAGATTCAGCTATCGATAAAATCTCTAGCGTACGGTTTTTTGCAGATCACAGAGGTATCATAGATCACGCAGCATCACAGGATCTTAAATGGCAAGAAAGGGGTTTTACGCTTACTTTAAAACCTGGCGAGTTGTTATCCGTTGCTCTCTCCGAACAACAACTATCTGGCATATTGGTGTTTACCTATAATTTAAAGGAAAAATTGGTTCGTAAAGCGTTTTGGTTTTCCTCATCAATAACTCCAGTCACTGTTACCCACAATAACTCAAGTCTGCAGTACGAAGATCATAATTTGAAAATAACTACGTTAACTGTATGGCACAGTGTTTTTTTTGCTATGCTTGGCGGTATTCTGCTAAATGTAATGCCGTGTGTTTTACCAATTTTGTCGCTAAAAGTTATATCATTTACGAAGTATTCAAAAGTTGATGCGTGGTGTAACGGTCTAAGCTATTTAGCTGGAGTTCTTATTTGTTTTTCAATCTTGGCGAGCGTTCTAGTCGTACTCAAATCGATTGGTACTACTGTAGGGTGGGGCTTTCAATTTCAGACACCAGCGTTTGTACTCGCCATGGTTGCACTGTATTTCATACTAGGTCTATCAATGTCTGGAGTACTAGATATAGGAACCAATTTCGTTGGCTTTGGTGAGAGCTTGACACGGCGCCCTGGATTTTTTGGTTCTTTCTTTACCGGTGTGCTCGCTACTGTTACTGCGACACCGTGTACAGCACCATTTATGGGCGCATCGATTGGTTACGCCCTGACACAATCAAGTTTCGAGATCTTTGTGATATTTTTAGCGCTTGGTTTAGGTTTTGCTCTGCCGGTTGTCTTTTTTAGTTGGGTAAATCTAGGACGGAACTTACTGCCAGTACCTGGAAGATGGATGCAGACCTTGAAACAAGTCATGGCATTCCCGTTCTACGGGACGGTAATATGGCTAGTATGGATACTATCAATACAAATAGGAAGTGATGGAGTTTTAGCGGCCAGTATTCTACTCATTGGTGTAGGTTTAGTTGCCTGGATTCTTGGGATGAGACAAATAGCATCGCACGTTCGAATCTGGCTTGCTACTGTTGTAGTAGTATCTACAATAATACCTTTATACAATTTATACAGCAACTTCAATAGAACTTTTACAAGAAAGAATAATTCCGAAGCTGAAAGTTTTATGCCAAATGCTATTATGCAACACCGTAAAGCAGGTAATCACGTGTTTGTTAATTTGACCGCTGCTTGGTGTATTTCATGTAAAGTAAATGAGTTTGTAGCTCTATCAGGTTCTAAATTTGAGACTGCTCTGGCAAGATATAACATAGTTTATATGAAAGGCGATTGGACAAGGCAAGATACTGAAATTACTAGCTTTCTGCATTCATTTGGTCGTCCTGGAGTTCCATTGTACGTACTTTATCCTGCGGACAGGTCACAGAAACCGGTTATTTTACCACAAATCTTAACTCCATCTATTCTCAATCAGTACTTCGATGCATTAATACAAAATTAATTTTTCTATACTGGGTATGATCTTGCGATACTGACTCGATTTAAGCATTGAATCTGGTGGTAGTTAAAACTTATTCACTTTTTTTATATATGGATGTGCTTTATAAGACAGTAAATCTTTTAAAAATAATTCCAGCACGTAGTATTGAAATAGCGTTACAAACTTGACCGAAAGTGAATAATTATTACCTCTCAATTGCAACAATTTAGGTGTTCATAAGTACTATACAAGGACAGAAATGCGCATAGAAATCTTGAAAAACGACTGTCCAGTATATCAATCAGGATAAAAATTTTAATGTAGAGAATTGATGGAGTACATGTCAGCAGCGCACAAAAATAGAGCATATTTTTCAAACACAACAGGTTGAGCTAGACTCATGACTACTGATATGAGTACCCTTATTAAAGGGACCGGCCTATGTTTAGGAAACGTTCATGTCGATGTTGTCGAATTTCGTCACGACTTAGTTTGCTAAACTCTGCCAACTTTGCTTCAATTACTTCACCGGCAGCTGCGATCGATCTAGCACGGTCACGATGCGCACCGCCAATCGGTTCCGGAACAATGCTATCAACAACACCCATTTCAAGCAAATCCTGGGCAGTAATTTTCATATTTGTTGCAGCATCTATTGCGCGGTTAGCGTCACGCCATAGAATTGATGCTGCCGCTTCGGGAGAAGCCACCGTATATATTGCATGTTCCATCATAAGGACTTGATTTGCAGCTGCAATAGCTACGGCACCACCTGAGCCACCTTCGCCGACAATAAGCGAAATAATAGGCACTCCAAGTAGCAAACAACGATTTGTTGACTGGGCAATTGCCTCGGCTTGACCACGCTCCTCTGCACCCACGCCAGGATATGCACCGGCAGTATCAACTATAGTCACCACTGGAAGATCAAAACGATCGGCCATTTCCATTAGGCGTGAAGCTTTACGGTAACCCTCTGGGCGTGCCATACCGAAATTATGTTTGAGGCGACCTTGAGTATCAGACCCTTTTTCATGGCCGATAAGCACTATTGAGCGTTTGCCGAGGCGACCAATGCCAGCAATTATTGCTGTATCTTCAGCAAAATATCGATCTCCTGCTAATGCATTGAAATCTACAACAAGTTGGTTGATGAAGTCCGTGCAATGCGGTCGCTCTGGATGGCGAGCAACCTGAGTTTTTTGCCAAGGTGTAAGTTTAGCATAAATGTCAGTTAGTGCTTGTTGAGCTTTTTGTTGTAGATTTTCAATATCATCAATTATGGAGACGGTAGAATTATCTCCGTTACTAATGGCTTTAAGCTCAGCAACCTTACTCTCTAATTCTGCAATCGGTTTTTCGAAATCAAGATATGTTCGCATATTAACAATCTGTACCTAACTGCTGCTATGATGGTAATAATAGAAAACTGTGGATTATAAGAGTTGTCAAGTTCTAGAGGTTTTTATGTCGTATTTATTATTCATGCAAAAAGTATGTGGACATTACTGGTCCGGACTCTATTTAGGTTTGGCCAGCGGATGATGTTTCTGAACTACTGACTTCAATCGCTCCTCAAGGATGTGGGTATAAATCTCAGTCGTAGAAATGTCGGCATGACCAAGAAGTTTTTGCACAGTCCTCAAATCTGCGCCCCGATCAAGAAGATGACTTGCAAAAGCATGTCGCAACACATGAGGGCTTACTCGAGATGGACTGATCCCGGCTTCTTGAGCTAGCTCTTTAAGCTCCAATGCAAACCGTTGCCTAGGAAGATGACCGCTCAAACTTCGCGAGGGAAAAAGCCACTTTTTGTCTTTTGATTTTAAGGCTTGGTCTTCACGGCTATCTAGTGCTGACAGGTAATGATCAAGTGCGATACGAGCTGAACTATTCAGTGGCACTTGACGTTCTCGCCTCCCCTTGCCTGTGATAATCAAGACACGTTTATCTCCCCTCAGTACAGAACGAGGTAGAGATACGAGCTCACTCACCCGCATCCCGGTTGCATATAGTATTTCTATCAAGCAGTACAAACGTAGTGGGCTAAATAGCGCGTGTTTGTTACATTCTCCAATTCGTGCCTTGGAAGTCTCTATAAGTCTATCAACTTCAGAAATGGAGAGTATGCTTGGTAGTCTTTGTTTTCTCTTAGGAACTTGGATATGTTCAGCAGGATTCTCATAGAGCCGGCCATCTAGTACTAAGAATTTTAAAAACTGCCGAACCGCTGACATCTTTCTCGCTATCGAACTCGCCGCCATTCCGTCTCGAGATAATTGACGCATGTAAGATTTCACATGCGAGGCATCCAAATTAAAAATGTCAATGTCTTGGCGAACTAAACCGTCTAGAAAGTGGGCTAAGTCTCGCTCATAGGCTGCAAGTGTATTGGCTGCTGCACCGCGCTCAGCTGCTATCGCATTGATGAATTCGCGTAAATGAATGTTAGTATTTATCATAATTAATGTATGCTATGTGCTAGAGCAAACCATATTCTCATAATATATCTAAGTTCAACTGAGTTGATACGATAAAAAAATTAATTTTTTCCTTTCGTAAATAACAAACAACTAAATCTACAAATTTTTGAGGTTTCTAAAGTTTCAATAAATTAATTTGATATGTTAATATAAAAAGTTAATTTCACATACAAATTAAGTATGAAAAAATTATCTTGAAGTTTTGATAAACGAAAACTTTATAAGGTGAGTTTTTTTGTTGTGGAATAAGTATAGTGTTATAAGCCGGCTCAACACGATATACTGCCTTTACGGTTAAGTGCTAATAAAGCATTAACATAATTATAATATCGCTGCACACTTCATACATGACATGTGTGCATCCAATGTGTTGATATTTAACGGTACGTTTTAGAATCAAGCTAAACTGGGGTTTTTCAGTTTTGTCTACAGTTAGAAAGCATGCGTGATATTAAAATGCATGCTTTCCCGATATAAAAGTGTTAGCCTACCCTAATGAAAACAAGATAGCCTAAAGTGATTAAACAGTTTTAGATATGGGATATACTGAGTGCATCTAAGGCTTGCTTTCTGAGAGTAAGAGGTGACTTTATAGTTTGCTCAAAGTTTGTTTACACAACTATTTACAACCAAAAAGTATTTTTTTGCCAATAGATAATCATCGAATATTCAGCTAATCCTCATGGTTCTTGGCTATGAAATGGTCGAGTATTCGGACACCCCAGCCTGAGGCCCAACTTTGGTTAATATCATTTTTTTCTGAGGCCATGCCCGTGCCGGCAATGTCTATATGCGCCCATGGTGTTTTGTTTACAAAACGTTGTAAAAACTGTGCAGCCGTAATGGAGCCAGCGTTGCGGCCACCAGTATTCTTCATGTCAGCATTCTGTGTGTCAATTAACTTGTCATATGCTTGTCCCAGTGGCAT
>JABSQE010000042.1 GCA_013214245.1 Hyphomicrobiaceae bacterium | reverse complement strand
GGGTCAATGGCTCGACCTTTGTCGTGGACCTCATCTACCGTCAACTGGCATGATCGGCACAGCATATAAGCTTATGAGCCTCGCCGGCGCATATTGGCGCGGTAATTCTAAAAACCCAATGTTACAACGTATATATGGCACAGCATGGTCTAATGATCGAGACCTTAAGACATATTTAGGGCAGATCGCGGAGGCTGAACGACGCGATCATCGCAAGCTAGGGCGTGAAATGGACCTTTTTCACTTTCAGGAAGAGGGACCCGGTGTTGTTTTCTGGCACCCAAAGGGTTGGGAACTTTTTCAAAGGCTAATAAATTACGTACGTAGACGTCAAAACAACGCAGGATATCGTGAAGTCAACGCTCCACAGATTCTTGACCGTGCTCTCTGGGAAACCTCCGGGCATTGGGAGTGGTATCATGAAAATATGTTTACTACGATTACAGAGGATGATCGTCAGTTTGCTATAAAACCAATGAACTGCCCAGGTCATGTACAAATTTTTAAACATGGTTTGAGGTCATATCGTGAGTTGCCTTACAGAATTAGCGAGTTTGGTTATGTGCATCGCTATGAACCATCTGGTGCACTTCACGGGCTAATGCGTGTGCGCAGTTTCACACAAGACGATGCTCACGTGTTCTGCAAAGAGGAACAGCTTGAATATGAGTGCCTCTCTATAAACGATCTCATTCTGTCTGTCTACAGGCACTTTGGCTTCAATAAATTTTTAATCAAATTATCAACAAGACCAGAAAAGCGTGTTGGATCAAATGAAGACTGGGACCGAGCTGAAAGTGTGATGGCTCGAGTTTTAAACCTAATAAAAACTAAATGTGCTGGAGATATTGAAACATCAATAAATCCCGGTGAAGGTGCTTTTTACGGACCCAAATTAGAGTACGTACTGTGCGATGCAATCGGTCGGGAATGGCAATGTGGTACCAATCAGGTTGATTTTAATTTACCCGAACGATTCGACACCTTTTACATTGACGCGAACGGTAAAAAAAAGCGTCCTATAATGCTTCACCGTGCAATTTTAGGTTCGATGGAGCGCTTCCTTGGCATTCTAATAGAAAGCTACGCTGGCCATTTTCCATTATGGCTTTCGCCGTTGCAAGTTGTGATCTGCACTGTTGTATCAGAGGCTGACAGATATGCAGATGACGTCAGACAAGCATGTCTTAAAGTAGGGCTAACCGCAGAAACTGACAAGCGTAATGAAAAAATTACATACAAAATTCGAGAGCACTCTCTAGCAAAAATTCCCGTGCTTTTTATCATTGGTAGGCGTGAGTTGGTTGAAGGTACGGTGTCTATTCGTAGATTGGGCAGTAAGGACCAATCTGTTGTGAGTTTGTCTTCCGCGATTGCAAACTTGTCTCATGAAGCAAAGCCACCCGATTTATGAGATTTAGCGTAATAATTATGCTAATCAAGATGAACCCTTAATACTTAGCCTTCTCAATCTAATTTGTTCTGAGTTACTCAGTATCTTCAGGCATTTGGCCTCGAGGTAGATTTTCCCTGGAAACTTTTAACTACACGAACAGTGAAAACAGCAAAAGTGCAATTTGTACCACTTTATTTCGAAGGTCAGAGCTCATCACATTTTCAATTTTTGAGTAAATTTTCTACTACTTTACGCATCTCTATGATAATTCGAGAGTTTCGAAATCGAATTGTAAAACCTCTAAAAGTTCATTTAGGCTCAACTATTCCACCTCATATTTTTAAGGCACAAAGTGAGCGTCAAACAATCACCCAATACCTTTTTGAAAGCGTCCATAATATAGCAGACACTTCAATCACAAAGATTTAGGTACTTGCTAAAAAACTTACCTGCATGGCTTTGTAATTAGTAAAGAAATATTCATCCGGAATGCTTTATACTTTCAATACAACAGCAACAATCTGGCATAACGAATATAACTCAGATTAACAGTGTTAAGTGTTCTCCTTATAAAATTAGATCACCTCACGAAAGGTTCGACTAGAATGGCTAGTGGAATATTTCAATGTGTGTTACTATGTTGAAATTTATTAATTCTATGTTCCTCTTCCAACTCTCAGGCTTTATAAAGACAGATTTCAGAAAGTACTCATTAATGCTGTATTACAGGAGAAAATGTGATCGCTTAGTTTCTACATCTGCGTGAAGGCATTCTTGTTTTTTTAAAGAACCAGAATATTTTCATATAACAATTCATGTTCTAAAGAATTAGGCCTGTAATCTAGTTAACTTCGATTTAATTCTTTATTTTATCTTTACATTATTCAAAAACTATTTCTCCTATGCGGTAAAGATCACGCTTAGGAAAACCACGACAGGTATAAACTATGACACGACGAACGGCCTTAAGGAATACGCGAGATAAAAGCTTCTCAGACTGGTATCACGAGGTAATTGAAGCAGCAGAGATGGGTGAACATTCAGGAGTCCGTGGCTGTATGATAATCCGTCCGTGGGGTTATGCAATTTGGGAGAGAATACAACGCCACCTTGACGATAAAATTCGTGAAACTGGGCATGAGAATTGCTATTTTCCAATTTTTATACCAATGGAACTGATCGAAAAAGAGGCCGATCATGTCTCTGGTTTTGCAAAAGAAATGGCTATCGTAACTCACCATCGGCTTGAGGAAAGTGGAAGTAATGATTTACGTCCAACCGCACCTTTGAAAACACCGCTCATAATACGTCCAACATCTGAAGCTATGATTACCGAGGCTTTCCAACGTTGGGTTAAGAGTTATCGTGATTTACCATTAAAATTAAACCAATGGGCTAATGTAGTCCGTTGGGAGCTTCGTCCTCGTCTTTTTCTCAGAACGAGCGAGTTTCTCTGGCAAGAAGGTCATACTGTTCATGAAACTTCTCAAGAAGCTAACGAAGAAGTTGAAACAATGCTTGAGTGTTATAGACAGCTACTTGAAGAATTTATGTCAATTCCTGTCATTACTGGTATAAAATCGGAAGGCGAAAGATTTCCCGGTGCTGTCAGTACCCATACAATTGAAGCTATGATGCAGGATGGACGAGCACTACAGGCAGGAACATCACACAACCTCGGCATTAACTTCGCCCAAGCCAGTGGTATTAGATATCTAGGACGGGACGAAAAACTCAGCATTCCGCATACAACATCCTGGGGAGTATCTACTCGGCTGATTGGTGCTT
>JABSQE010000041.1 GCA_013214245.1 Hyphomicrobiaceae bacterium | reverse complement strand
TAGTAACAATATACAACATGCAACAGATATTATCATATCACTAGCAAGAACACATTTTCATAACAATTTGCGGTGTAGCAGCATGGTTTTCCACAGCTTCGGTTAAAGAATTTAAATATCTACCGCGAAATCAAAACTTATTTGCGGATCATGTTGTCGCACAAATTTAATAGCACGCTCGTCTCGCTTTCTTAAAGCATTAAGAAAAATTGGCAAGCTATCAAGCCTATTTAGCAGGATAATGTATCAGTACCAAATATGTAAAACTATTAATCATGGGCCAGAGCATGAACTAAACTGAGGTCTTTATCAACAGCCTTAAATTATCAGAATCTTTTGTGTTATCTGTTAAGCCAAAATCAATTGTCAGATGAAATCTTATAAAATGGAGAATTCTTCTCGACATGAATAGCGATGTCTATTTAATTAGACCTACCTGCTAATATTGGCGCACTTCTATCACCTTGATAGAAGTCAAAGTAAAGAACAGCAATCCGAGCGCAAATACGATTTTCAAAAAGGTATTTGCTATAATTGCTAGATCATCAAAAGTACAGATACCAGAACCTAATACACTGTAAGCATGCTGAATGCCGCCAGCCAGTTAGCCTATTATTCCATTTCTTAATGCAGCTTAAGTAGTTGCTATCAATACGCCAAACCAATGGCTACCGAACTTCTGTAATTACAGCACCTTTAAATACCATATCGTTCTAAGCTGTGTCCTGGAGATATGATAGCTATACGCGCACTGGCTTTGGTAAAGATACAAATGTACATTTACCCAAAAATTTGTACGCTAATACGAGTTAATATCATGCTACATTTTCTGCAAGTAATCTATGCCAAGATGTAAGTGTGAAATCAAGAAGGTAAGAATGGTAAAACGTTAATTTCTTTCCTATTATGCTATATCAACTTTTTAAGACTTTTAAATAATGCTATGTTAACCGTACTTAAAAGGCTATCTAGGTTTAACATACAGCTAGCTAAATTAAGCAAGTCGTAATTGAAAGCGCAAAACTTGGAACGCTCTCTCACAATTGAAATTCCTTTCTTAGATTTCATGCTAGTTTGCCCGGGCAGACCGAAAAACGACATAGTTCATATATAACTCTAAGTTAAACACAAGGACATAAAAGTAAAATATAAAAATTTAAACCTTAATAAACGCCAGCTACGACTTCTTTTTTGTAATAACTAAAATGACAAACGTGCTTATTGTTTTGTTCTGAAACTATCGAGAGAGCATAAAATAAGATTCACAGTTGGCTGTAACACGTGTTAACTTTTAGAGATTAGCAAGGCTGTAATTCTAAACTAACTTACTGGCACACTTAAAAAGATATAAGACAATGAATATTAAAGATGCTATAATTGGACGTCAAAGTATCCGTGCTTTTCTCCCTGAAAAAAAAATATCACGTGAGATAGTACATGGAATTCTTAATATTGCAAGGCGCGCTCCTTCCGGCTCTAATATTCAACCCTGGAAGGTTTATGTAATAACAGGTGAGAAAAAAGTTGCTCTCTCCAAAGCTTGTATTGCTCGGCATAATGCTGGCGACCAGTCTGATCGTGAATACAATTACTATCCCACAACTTGGCGTTCCCCTTACTTAGAACGTCGGCGTGAGTGTGGCTGGGGTCTCTATGCTAGTCTAGATATCAAAAAAGACGATAAAGTAGCCATGAATAATCAGCATGGGCGTAATTACACCTTCTTCGACGCCCCCGTTGGCCTGTTCATAACTCTAGACCGAGAGTTGCAACTAGGCAGTTGGCTTGATACAGGGATGTTCATTCAGTCAATAATGCTAGCTGCACGTCACTATGGACTAGAAACTTGCCCTCAAGCTGCTTTCTGTAATTTTTTTGATACCGTAATTGAGCATATCGGCGCACCAAAAAACGAGATTCTTATCACAGGAATTGCTCTTGGCTACCCGGATCCTAAAGCTAAGGTTAACACTTATCGCACCACTAGGATAGACGTAAACGAATTCACCACTTACGTTTAGCTGAAAACCTAATTAAAAATCTTGATTTTTAAAATAAGATATTTCTTATTATTGTAAAAATTATATAGTGATAAAATTAAAATTTGTCTTAAAATTTTTAACAGAAAAGAAATTTACAGTTTTCAACTTAGCAAAAGACATCCTTAATATCCTAGGATCATATCCTGATAAGGGTTCAAAGCTTATGCAAAACACTATTCTGCATTGACCTAAAGTAACTATTACTAAACGTTTGCCTCCATGTCTAAATACAGAATTTCATCAAACAACAACTCAGATAGCATATATACTGATAGAAGATTAGAACTTAAATTAATTTATTACAAAGCTAAATCTTGAATAATATTTGAGTATGGCATGGAAAAATTTGCATTACTTTTAGCTTAGAGAAAAAAATTAACAAATATTATGTATAGAAAAAAAGAATTTAGTCTTAATCTGAGATTTATAGTATGTAATTTATGATAAAATTGTATACTTGTTGTTAGATAGTGCGGTAGCAAATTTATTTAAGCTTCTCAACTATCGTGTTTATGCCAATGATAAATGATATGTTTTCCATTCCAGCAGCCGTACCGCCACGGTTGTAACTTATAACTTATTAAGGTTAAGTCAGGAACTGGGTCTAAACCTGAAGTCCCCCATGGCTGACAGCGCAACAATCTAGAAAGAATTAGCCATCCTCCCTTCCAAACCCCATTCTTATCTATTGCTTCTAAAGCGTATTCAGAACAAGTCGGTAAATGTCTACAAGGCCAACCAAGCCACGGCCTTACAGTCCAGCGGTAAAGAAATATCGGTGCTTTAATAATGATGCGTACAAACACACATAACCTAAACCATGTCTTATTGAAATGTAACAAGTTGTATATCTCTCTACAAAATAGGATTGTGCTACAGGACGCCTTAATGATCAAGTTCATAAAGCGCCTTCTCTACAGCGTCGAAAACAAGTAGAGTTGAAGTATGTCTTGCTTTATAAGGACGAACAGGCTCTAATAAAGCAAGATCAGACCATCTTCCACCTGGTGGAGCACCGTTATTCTTAAGCATTGATCGCACTTGCCTCACCACATTACGAAACTCTTCACACGGGGTGCCAATTATATTTCTGCCTATTATAGCCGCAGTTGCTTGACCTAATAGACAGGCTTTAACAGTTTGTCCGAAATTAACAATGCATCTGTTTTGCACCTTTATTTCGACTGAAACAACTGATCCGCAAAGCTTTGAATGCGCAGTCGCCTTAGCGTCATAATCATCTAAGGTTCGAGAATTTGTAATATTGCTCGCGAATGAGAGCAAGCGATCGCTATACAAATCATTCAAATCACTCATTATTAAAAGTACACCTTTGGGTTATAAAAACAATTAAATTTTCTGTAATTTGAAATAAACTTAAAAAAAGCAATGACCTATATCTTCTTTCAAACAATGCAAATGACTTAAACATGATTTTTAACACCTTAAGATTGAGACTTGAATAGGATGAAACCTATCGGGTGAACGCTATTTTTTCAAGCTTGGAGAACCATGCAAAGTAGATGAAACTTTATAAAGTAAAGGCTTGCTAAGGTTGTTTCCCAGACTTACAGAGAAGCACACTCGCCAGCCGAGAGAAGGTCGATATCTATACTTTAAAAGACCTAAGTTATTTAGTAATAATACATAGCTTATGCATCTAAAGATTTTACGAAATGGATAATATAGCTCAATTAGTAAAACAAACTTCACTGCAATATTTATTGTAATCAAATATATGTACATTATATTCCGTTAGTTATACCGAATCTATATGTATAACTATTAGAAATTATTATTGTCAGTATTTTTTAAGTTAACTAAAAGCAGCGGAAGTTGCCTTAATACCATTTAACATTACCAAATATTAATTACATCATTATGTATTTTCTTTTCCTGTGATGCGCTCGATTAAACTATCAAAGCAAATGCGATAGTTTTGATGTAGACGCCCTAAAAATCGACGCAGAGATTGAGCCTTTCGCAATTTAGTAAATTCTCCTACAGCTGCATTTCACTTTTTAGTTCTGATAACTTAGAAAGCTATTTAGTTTAAATTCTTGATACCACTAAAGTTATCACTACAGCACTGAGTAGCGAATTATAAATTCTCTGAACAGTTCTTTACTACTTCTTGATTTGCAATGTAGTAGGTTGATGATGGTAGTTAAGATAACCTCAAATTTTGAGCTTTTATCAGGATCACAAAATAACATCTACCCAGAAATGCTTGCTTAAATGATCAAACATAAGCTCTCTTACGATTAGGAATTAATGTGCTTTAAAACAAACCAACGTTTCTCCTTCATCACCTCACACTCAACGTATTCTAGAGACATTCAATATCAGTAGAGCCTTAAATTGACTTTGATTTAATAGATTTGTTTAGTAACTGTAGCCCAATATCAATGATCTGCTCCAACAATAAAGAATTTAAACTCTCTCAAAACAACAGTACTTTAATGACCGAACAAAATTATTAAAATTTACTAAAAGATCGCATATGTTGCAAGATGGATGATTTGCGACGGCCAGGTATTTGCCTTCCTTCGCGAGAAAATATTGCCGTTTCAATATTTTCTATAAATAGCTTAGCAGTGGTCTTCCAACTAAAATTAAGAGCATGCTCGCGCACTTTGTCGCGGTCAAGTTCTAATGCAAGCACAGCAGCTTTGCTGAGATCCTGATCAAGAATTCCTGATACCCCATGTCTCACATTATCTATTGGTCCTGTTACCGGATAAGCAGCAACGGGTAAACCACTTGCCATTGCTTCAATAAGCACAATACCAAACGTATCAGTCAAACTTGGGAAAACAAAAACATCCGCCGAAGCATACGCCTCTGCTAGATCTTGGCCTGTGAGCTTCCCTGTAAATGTTACATCTGGATATCGACACCTTAGTTCATCAAGCATAGGACCCGTACCTACAACCACTTTTTGACCTGTAATTTTAGCTTTAAGAAATGCCTCTATATTTTTTTCAACTGCAACTCTTCCGACATAAATAAAAACTGGTGAAGTAGTCCCAAATCGGCGAACATCACGCGGATAAAACATCGCCGTATCAACGCCACGAGTCCATGGTAATATAGGTTTAAAGGCGCGCTTTTCCAATTCGTTCGCTAAGGATCTGCTTGCGACCATAATACCTGAACCTCTATTATGGAAAGAGCGCTCTATAGCGTAGATCCAACTCGCTGGTACACCGAAACGCTCGGAAATGTACTCTGGAAATCGCGTATGAAATGCAGTCGTAAAAGGAAAGCCTCGTCTTATGCAGTAACGTCTAACCATCCAGCCGATAGGACCCTCCGTAGCTATGTGGAATGCGTCTGGAGCTACAACATCTAAGTGCTCTAGGACATATTTATATCCAGGCACAGCGAGCCGTATTTCTGGATACGTCGGACAGGGAATGGTTTTAAAATCTGATGGTGTTAAAAATACTATTTCGACACCAAACTCTACCGCTGCACTAGCGAGACGCTCGTAGGTGTGCACCACACCGTTAATCTGAGGCCGCCAGGCATCCGTCGCAATCAGCACCCTCATTCCTAAGCCGCTACCCCAATTCCATCTTTTCTAGTATTACCGGAAGCCCGCTTTTTGCTTATATCTAACCAATTTATAAGTTCTAGCTCGCCCTGATCATTTTCAACTACAGCCGTGCAGCTTTCTATCCAGTCACCGGTATTAACATAGTGAATGTCACCAATCGGCTTTGAAGCTGCACGATGAATATGTCCACATATAATGCCATGAGCATCCCGAAGTTTCGCTCTGTCAGAAAGCAAACTCTCGAAATCCCCTATAAAATTAACAGCCTCTTTAACACGACCTTTGAGATAGGCGGATAGTGACCAGTATCCAAACCCAAACCTGCGGCGGACAAAATTTATAGGAATGTTAGCCAGCATAGCAAGCTGGTATCCTCGATCTCCAAGTAAGGCAAGCCAACGCGCGTGATTAACGACTACATCAATTTCATCACCATGCATTACAACATAGCGTCTGCCCTTAATAGTCTCAAAAATTGCATTTTGTCTGATCTCTATGTTTCCAAAACTCATACCGCAATATACACGTAGATTATCGTCGTGATTACCCGGTATGTAAACAATTCGAGTACCCGATCGTTCTTTCATGAATAGACGATCTATAGCGGCACGTTGCGCCTCAGTCCAAAATGCTCCGCGTTTAATGCGCCAAAAATCGATAATATCCCCGACCAGATATAAGGTTTCTGCGTCATAATTATCAAGAAATTCACACAAAAGTTCAGCCTGGCAATTGCGTGTTCCGAGATGCACATCAGATATGAACAATGCGCGATATCGGGCCATACAATTTGCTCCTCATGTATGTCGAAGTGATAAGATTTCCATTATGATATAGTGGCGCTCTAGACTGTATGCTTTCACAAATTCAGTGTTTGTCACTAATAAGTAGCTACAGATATGAAGCAAGCCTAAGAAAACACCACATCACAACGAACAGTTATGTCTGCTCGTCATCGCAACTCAAGAAGTTCACTTAAAGCAGTTCGATAACTCGACATTGTTACCTTATAGAGATGTTGTTTTATATTCACAATAATATTTACACCTCAAAAGGTTGAAGTGGCGAAATGCTATCTATTAGATACAACCAGATACAAGTTCTTAGTATACTTTAATTGGAAAAAACTTGTCTATAATTTCTATAACTTTATCCTTGATTTGCAGACGACTAATTGACTGGTCAATCAGTCGTAGCGTATAAGGGTCATTCTGATTTAATACCATAGCAATACCGTCGCCAAAATAACGTGGCTCAAAGTATGGACCGCCACGCAAAACACAGCAAGCATTAGATACATTACCATTAACCCAAAACACTAAGCTTATGCCATCATCAAATAGTGCATCAACACTGCCGTTTTGGAGAGCTCGACGTGCTAACTCCGGTGTATTATACTTCACAACGGAAGTATTCTGAAAAAAGTCATTAAGAAACGCGGCGTATGCGCTTTCACGAGTAACAGCAACTCTTAGCCCATCAAGACCTGATGGTGTAGTTACCAAGCTAGGTGATTTCCGGCGAACCGCAAAACGAGCCGGAGTGTAGAAGTAACGTTTGGAAAAACTGAATTCATTTGCAATTTTAGACGTCAATCTATGAGCTGCAATGACTACATCAGCGTTTCTAGCCTTCAACTCTTGCAATAAATTGCTCCATTTAGTCACTTTAATATCACAAATTACTGATAACTCCTTACAAATTGCTCTGGCAATATGAACATCGAAACCAGTTAATGCGTTCTTCTCATCACGGACATTAAAAGGCGGAAAGTCGTCTGTCGTTAAAAAGCGAATAACCTTAGGCCGCATCTGATCAAAAGGTTTCAATTTTTCTTCAGCAGATAGCGCTAAGGTAAGAAAATCAAAGCTGCATGTATATAAAACTAGAAATAATTTAGCTTTTACAAGCAGGCAAGCAGATTTATTCATTGCACCAGCAAACTTTAGTATATCCATCTCTCAACTCTATTAGGTACGCAATCCAAATGCTATAGATTTGCATTGTCATATAGAAGCGTTGTATCATTATAGTATTTTAACGCTCCGTGACTTTAGTAGAAAAATTTATGTCACATGTTGATATAAAAAGTGGTCATTTAAAATCATTCCCCGCATTAGACTACACATCAAAAAATAGACTGCAACTTTGTACTGGCTTAGTGGGAAGAGAGAGAATTTATAACTCAACTGCCATACGCAAGAGGCGCAACCCTTTTGCTATGCGCATTCAATGCTATTTGTTGTAACCAGAAGTTATGGCGCTTCTTGCAAGTTCGTCAGCGCGTTCATTTTCCAGATGACCTGCATGACCTTTTATCCAACGCCAATCAACAACATGAAGACGTGTAGCCTGATCAAGCCTTTTCCACAATTCAGCATTCTTAACGGGCTTTTTCGAAGCCGTCCTCCAATTATTTTTTCGCAAATTGTGAATCCACTTGGTTATGCCATCTCGTACATAAACACTATCAGTGTAAAGCGTAACACGTGATGAAAATTTTAGAGTTTCAAGAGCCTCAATGGCTGCCGTTAGTTCCATACGGTTATTTGTTGTATTCACCTCACTGCCGCATAGTTCCTTACGACGGTTTTTACAAACTAGAATCGCACCCCAACCTCCAGGACCTGGGTTGCCCGAACAAGCACCATCCGTATACACAACAATTTCAAGCTGATTTGACATCTTAATTGATTCTTTTTAGTGGTATAAAAAATGGAATGTAGTTACCGACATAACCCATACTCAGTTGGGCATTGAACAGACTGATGAAATAGTAGCCTATATAAATAATCCAAAGGATCGTGTGGTCGCACTAAAGCGTTAGGTGCTACATTTAACCAATCATAAGACCTTGTTAAAAGAAAACGTAAAGCTGCGCCTCTAGAAAGCATAGGTAACGCTTGTTTCTCTTCTTGTATCAACGGCCGTTCTTGTTGATAGCCTTCAAAAAAACTTTTCCCTTTAGTATAGTTAAATGAGCAATCTTGTTCAAAGCACCAGGCGTTAATGCATATTGCAAGATCATATGCTAGAAAATCATTGCATGAAAAATAAAAATCGATGACACCAGCGAATGTGTTTTCCAAAAAAAACATATTATCAGGAAAAAGATCGGCATGAATTATGCCATCCGGCAAATTCTTCGGCCAAGTCAGCAAGAGCCTATCAAGCTCAGCTGATACAATTCCACCTAATCCATCACATATTTCATCAGCGCGATCCTTGAATTGCTCGAACAGTGGCCTCCATGAATGCGGACCAAGAGCGTTATGACGCCTCATGGTGAAATTACGCCCCGTTTTATGAAGGCGAGCAAGCGCAGCTCCCGCCTCTTGACAGTGATTGGAGCTAGGTGTTCGTGTACAAACACCAGATAAGAAAGAAACTAACACCGCCGGACGACTTGCTAGCTCACGCAACTTATGTCCATTTCGATCCTGGATTGGAACTGGGCAACCAAGACCTGCAGACGAGAGATATGCCATTAAACCCAAAAAGAATGGAAGATCCTGCGGATTCACTCGTTTTTCATAAAGTGTGAGAATGTATCTACCATTCGTTGTCACTATCAGGAAGTTACTATTTTCAACACCCTCCGTTATACCTTGAAAAGACAACAATTTACCCACATCATAGCTATCGATAAAAATTGCTAAATCATCATGTAAAAGTTCAGTATATACTGCCAAAACATTCCTCAGTTTTATCTGTCTTCGCGCAAAACATACGGTAAGTTGAACGCGACGTTTTCATTTGCAGTAGTAATGAACTTAACTGTTGTTTCAAACCTTGTTTTAATAGCGTCTACAATTTCTTGAACAATTATTTCTGGTGCTGAGGCACCTGCGGTGATACCAACTGTCATACCATCTTGTAAATAGCCCCAAGGAATATCTAGAGCGCGTTGAACTAATGTTGCTCTGCTAACACCAGAAAGCAACGCAACCTCAACTAAGCGTTTGGAATTCGAGCTATTTGGTGCACCCACAGCAAGTATTACATCACATATTTTAGCTATGTTCGATACAGCTTTCTGTCGGTTCATTGTCGCGTAACATATGTTACTTTTATTAGGACCAATTATCAAACCAAAGCGCTCTTCTAATTTAGCTAAAATTGCAGCCGTATCTTGCACAGAAAGTGTAGTCTGAGTGATGTAAGCTAATTCGTTGTTATTCCGATTTTCGAAGACTTCTGCATCTTTAATGGTTTCAATAAGTGTGATGGCTCCTTTAGGAAGCTGGCCGACTGTGCCCATGACTTCTGGATGGCCAAAATGACCAATCATCAAAATATGCCGCCCTTTTTCATAGTGAATCTGAGCTTCACGGTGCACTTTTGTTACTAAAGGACACGTTGCATCTATATAAAACAAATTGCGAAGCCGAGCATTTTCAAGAACGGCCTTAGGCACACCATGCGCGGAGAAGATAACAGGTGCGTCAGTTTCTACAATTTCATCTATCTCTTCTACAAAAATGGCACCTTTTGCCTTTAAACAATCAATTACATACTTATTATGAACAATCTCATGTCGTACAAACACCGGAGCTCCGTATTTCTCTAGCGCGAGTTCAACAGTTTGAATTGCCCTATCGACGCCAGCGCAAAATCCCCGAGGTGTTGCCAATAATAGCTTGATTTTCGCGCGACCTGATCTTGAAACATTTGAAGCAAATCGCATATCGTCCATTTCCGAACACTCATGAAGATTTTTTGCATTGATCATACACTGAATTTTTAGCGAATGATGCAGATGTCTAAAAGGAAAATTTTAATTCGAACATTAAACCACTGTAACATATATTTAATCACTCTTCGCAGTACTTATTATAGTTACCAGGCATTATCAGAGGAACAGATTTGCTGTACCATATCAATTTCTTACTTTCGAAGTTTACCCAAGTTAGCATCATTGTTTGTGGCATGTTATTAATTTCAAGTTGTGGGATATCTTCATTGACATCCAGCTTAAACGGAGGGCTCTTTGATAAGCAATCAACTGTGAGAGTTAAGAATGTCACAGAAGAGCAACTTCTTAATGCAGCACGATTGAACTATGGAAAGACATTGAAAAAAAACGCTACATTTGATGTTGCTCATGATTGTCCGAGATTTGAAATATGGGCGCTTGATAACGCTATTACAAAATATGCAAATGATCAGGTCGGCGACGGTCTTGCAATCACACATCGAGGTGAAATAACACGTACTGCGCGTGAATGCAGTATTGAATCCGATCGTGTGACAGTTAAATATGGCTTCTCAGGTCGCATTCTTCTCGGACCTAAAGGTAAGACAGGTCTTGTCGTACTTCCCGCAACAGTCTTCGTAACAGATGCCAGACGAAAGCGAATTGCACAAAAAAAACTGGAGATTATTGCTAATGTATCTTTAGATAATCCCATTAGTTATTTCTCGCAGGTTAGAAAGCTCACCTTCAGTATTCCCCCAGGTT